>JBDLSS010000078.1:0-13411 GCA_039799345.1 Pseudomonadota bacterium | reverse complement strand
TGGGGCAACAATTGGCGCAGGTCTAAACGCTGCGGAGGAAGGCTGTGTAAACGTAGGCGTAACGCGCTCATCTAATTTCCTTTCTGTTCTCAAACCTCTCGCTTCAGGGTAATAGTTCAAGTATATTATTTCTGACAAGCTCTTCATTTACGGAGAAGCTACCGCCGCTCTGTTGAGGGTGTGTCACTCATCAGATGAAATCGAGTGTGGATTGAAACATGCTAAAACTTGGTGTAAATAAAATAAAGATTTACCCAATTTACCGCCATAATTGCCCGCGCTGATGCGTTGAATCTCGCCCAATTCGCAGGCGGCTAAAATCCCAACGCGCATTGCGTGGGCAATTGCCTCAAAAGTTAAACCATCAATGACGATTTCCATCACGGCATTGGTTTCCTCTGTTAATGCGGTGTCTACTTGGGTTTTTAAAGTGGGGCAATAGGCGTGGTTGGTGGATGCAATCATTCCCGCATAGCGCGATCCGACTTTAGAGCCTGCACGCACGATGCCTGCGGGAAATGGCATAATCACCTCGGGCACTTGGCGCATGGCGGAAATCGCGGCTTCGCAGGCGGTGAGCACTGAAATTACATCTTTTCCCAATACGAAAAAATTCCCGCCCCCGATGGCTTTAATGATGCCTGTGCTTTCTTCACACAGAAATTCGCCTTCCATCACGGGAATGCGCCAATAACGTTTTCCGTTTAACACTTTGGAAATTTGCCAGCCGTCACCAAAATAGCGCAAGGCTTTTCCCAAAGGCGCAGGGTCATCGCTTTCCATACCTGCAAAACAGGCGGTGGTGGGGCAGGTTAAAACACATTGTCCGACTCTATTTTGCAGCTGTTTCAATAAATTATTACGGGTTCTGGCAAATAATAAAACCGCAATCCCGGCGCGGCGGTCGGGAGTTTCTTCAGGGGGCAAAATGCGTTCAATGCCTGCCTCGCAGCCACAGGCAATAATGGAAGTCGCAAAGCCTGTCATGGTTTGCGCGGCAACCATCGCCCAGTGGGGATTATGGGCGGTGATAATAATCCGCGTTGCATACATTTGAAAAGCTTCAGCAAAATTGTCTTCGATGAGAACACCGTTGATTTGCATCGGAATATCATCTGAGTGTTTAATTAATTGCACCCCTAAATCTGAGGAGAGTCCCAAAGTCGCTTTAAAGAAAGCCCCCAACCCCCTAAAGGGATGGCTTAATCATTGTCATTTATTCCATTTAGGAACATTATGTTATATATACTTTGCCGTTTACCACTGTTTTTCTACTTTTTGTTTTGACAAGCTAATTTTTACTTTCGTGAAAACTACAGAGCTGTTTTTAGTTGCTATATTTTTATGAAAGTCAATAGTTATATTTGGACTTAATTATAACTATTTGATACAGAATCATAAAATAGACTATGCAACAAGTTATGCGACTCTTAAGAAAAAGTGCACAGCCCACTGAGTTTTTTATAACAGTTTCAAAAAGAAAAAGTAGCTTAAACTAATGTTCTATAAATGAATAGGAGTTACGCAGTTGAAATACTAATTCCTTTTTTTCAATGAGTTAGTATTATGCGCCGCACAATCATATTTCTATTACAATAGTTATTTATTAAACTGCGCAATTCCTAAGTCTATTTTTTAAGTTGATTTACTATAACTTAAACCCAGTTTACCAGTCCCCCAAAACAAAAAGTCCCCACTTTACTGAAAAGTGAGGACTTCATGCTCAAGCTTCAAAAATAAGCCCGATATTACAAACTATCCATTGCATCCCGTAATTCTTTAATAAAGCTGTGGCTAGTGCTTAAAATCTCGCTCGGCTCACAATCTGCTAAACGTTGTACCAAGGCACTGCCCACAATCACCGCATCACTGATTTGTGCACAGGCTCGCGCCGTCACCGCATCCCGAATCCCAAAACCCACCGCCAAGGGCAGTTCAGTGTATTGCCGAATTTCATCCAGCTTTTTCGAGACCGCATCGGTGTCAATATTGGCACTGCCCGTGACTCCTTTCAGCGACACATAATATAAATAACCTTCAGCTTGTGCCGCAATGTGCTGAATGCGTTGCGGAGTCGTGGTGGGCGCGATCAAGAAAATTGCAGATAAATTATGCGCCCGCAATAAAGTCACCAACTCGCTGGCTTCTTCGGGGGGCAAATCAACGGTTAAAACCCCGTCAACCCCTGCATGATGCGCCGCTTGTGCAAAATGTGCGTACCCCATAATTTCCACAGGATTTAAATATCCCATTAAAATGACAGGGGTTGTGTCATCGGTTTTACGAAATTCTTGCACCATATCAATGACATGATGCAAACGCGTCCCCGCTGCAACAGCACGCTCGCTGGCACGTTGAATCACCGTCCCATCTGCCATCGGGTCAGAAAAAGGCACGCCCAATTCCAGCACATCAGCCCCAGCAGCCACTAAAGCGTGCATCAAAGGAACAGTGATTTGGGGATTGGGATCGCCCGCAGTAATAAAGGGAATCAAAGCCTTGCGTTTTTTGGCGCGCAGCGTATCAAAACAGTCAGCTAAGCGGTTCATAGCGGGTATCATTTCGCAAAAGGGCGGTTCTCATTAACTCAGGCGTTTAAACACCAAAGTGCCATTCGTACCACCGAATCCAAAGGAATTCGAGATGGCAATATTTAATTGCTGTGGGCGTGCCGTGTGCGGCACATAATCAAGATCACACTGCGGATCAGGATTATCTAAATTAATCGTTGCAGGAATAACACCTTCATGCAAACTTAAAACCGTGAATACCGCTTCAACGCCGCCCGCAGCCCCTAATAAATGCCCCGTCATCGATTTGGTTGAACTGACAGGGATTTTATAAGCGTGATCGGCAAACGCGCCTTTAATTGCCAAGGTTTCAGCAAGATCGCCCGCTGGGGTTGAAGTACCATGTGCGTTGATATAATCCACTTGTTCAGGATTAACGCCTGCATCACGCAACGCATTAATCATACAACGTTTTGCCCCTTCACCATTTGAAGATGGTAAAGTCATGTGATAAGCATCGCTGCTCATCCCAGAGCCGATCAGTTCGGCATAAATTTTTGCACCACGCTGTTTGGCGTGTTCATATTCTTCTAAAACCACGACCCCTGCACCATCGCTGAGCACAAAACCATCACGGTCTTTGTCCCAAGGACGACTGGCCGCTTCGGGATTGTCATTGCGTGTGGACAAAGCTCGGGCTGCGGCAAAACCGCCTAAACCCATGGGGGAGGTCGCCATTTCCGCACCGCCTGCAATCATCACATCCGCATCGCCATATTGAATCAAACGGGCGGCATTACCAATGCTGTGCGTGCCCGTAGAACAGGCGGTGACAATCGCATAACTTGGCCCTTTCAATCCATATTTCACAGACAAATTGCCTGAAATCATGTTGATAATATTGCTCGGCACAAAGAAGGGGGAAATTTTACGCGCCCCACCTTGCAAATAAATCAGGTGTCCTTTTTCAATCCCAGGTAAACCTCCAATCCCAGAACCGATGGAAACACCAATGCGCTCCGCATTTTCAGGCGTGATTTCAAGTCCTGAATCTTCAATCGCTTCAACGCCTGCCGCGATCCCATAATGGATGAAGGGGTCCATTTTTTTAGCTTCTTTAGGGGCTAAAAATTGGTGAATGTCAAAGCCTTTGATCGTGCCACCAAATTGGCTTGAAAAGCTCGACACATCAAATTCAGTAATGCGGGTGATGCCACTTTTACCCGCTAAAATACTTGCCCAACTATCCTTAACGTTTAACCCGACGGGGGAAACTACGCCAAGCCCTGTGATAACGACGCGTCTTTTACTCACGATGCTCTATCCTGATA
This sequence comes from Pseudomonadota bacterium, assembly GCA_039799345.1. GTDB lineage: Bacteria > Pseudomonadota > Gammaproteobacteria > Beggiatoales > Beggiatoaceae > JAQTYU01. The sequence goes on along the minus strand of JBDLSS010000078.1, from coordinate 9,570 downwards.
AACAAAAGGTCGGTTCCCCGACCTTTTGAATTTATACCATTGCCCACAAACTTATGCTTGAGCTTTGGTAATATAATCGATGGCTTGTTGCACAGTCGTGATCTTTTCTGCTTCTTCATCAGGAATTTCACAACCAAATTCTTCTTCCAAAGCCATGACCAATTCAACGGTGTCGAGAGAATCTGCACCCAAATCATCGATAAAAGAAGAGGCATTTTTGACTTCTTCTTTTTTAACGCTTAATTGTTCAACAACAATCTTTTTAACGCGTTCTTCAATATCACTCATAACAGATTATCCTCCAGGATATTTAAAAAGCAGCATGGCTGCCATTCTCAAAGGTTAGAAACACTTCCACAGAAAACTGCATCGGGCTTTACCCGTTTATGGCATGAACATGCCGCCATTGACGTGTAAAGTTTCTCCCGTTATATATGCCGCAGCAGGGGAAGCTAAAAATACCACTGCGGCAGCAATATCTTCAACTGAGCCTGCACGACCAAGGGGAATTTGTTGCAATAAAGCCGTACGTTGCGCTTCAGGTAAGGCATGAGTCATATCGGTTGCAATAAATCCGGGGGCAAGATTATTCACGGTAATGCCCCGACTACCCACTTCTTTGGCAAGCGATTTACTGAAGGCAATCACCCCTGCTTTGGCTGCTGCATAGTTTGCCTGTCCGGCGTTGCCTGTCAAGCCTACCACAGAAGTTAGGGTAATAATACGCCCGCTCCGCGCTTTCATCATTGCCTTCACACAGGCTTTTGACAAGCGATAAACGGCGGTTAAATTGGTGTTGATAACGCTGTCCCAATCTTCATCTTTCATGCGAATCAGCAAATTATCGCGGGTGATTGCCGCATTATTCACCAAAATACTCGGCATTTGTTTATCAAGGCTGGCAAGCAGTGCGTTGATGGAATCCACCGAAGAAGCATCTAAAACTTTACCCTCGCCTGCAAAGCCTGCGGCGTGCAAATAGTCGGTAATGCCCGCAGCACCTGCTTCCGTGGTCGCAGTGCCGATAACTGTTGCGCCAGCGGCTGCCAAACTTAAGGCAATGCCTTTTCCAATGCCACGGCTTGCGCCCGTCACTAAAGCAATTTCACCTGTCAACTCGATTTTCACGCGCCTTACTCCATTGCCTTAATCGCGGCTTCTAAGCCTGCAACATCGCTAAGATTATAAGTATTCATCGATTTTACAATGCGTTTGTTCAAGCCGACGAGCACTTTTCCTGCGCCACATTCTACAACAGTCTCGACCCCTTGTGCAGCGATTGCGTGAATGGTTTCAACCCAACGCACAGGATGATAAATCTGCGCGGCTAAAGCTTCACGAATTTCAGAAGCTTCAGTTTTTGTAGTAATATCGACGTTGTGCAAAATCGGCACTTTCGGGGCTTGGAAACTGACTTCCGCTAAACGCTTAGCCATGTTGTCCGCTGCGGGACGCATCAAACTGCAATGCACGGGCACGCTAATCGGCAATAAAATCGCGCGTTTTGCGCCCATCGCTTTGGCGGCTTCCATCGTGCGTTCAACCGCCGCCTTATGCCCTGCAATCACTACTTGGGCAGGCGCATTAAAATTCACTGCCGTGACCACTTCGCCTTGGGCAGATTGCGCACAGGCAGCAATCACTTGTTCATCATCTAGCCCTAAAATCGCAGCTACCGCACCCACACCTGCTGCCACGGCGGCTTGCATGAATTGTCCACGGGCTTGCGCCAAACCGACCGCATCTTGAAAACTCACGGCTTCAGCACAAACCAAAGCACTGTATTCGCCAAAACTGTGCCCTGCCATGACGCTGGGCATTGCGCCGCCCAATTCGCGCCACACTCGCCAAATCGCAACGCTGGCGGCTAATAAGGCAGGTTGGGTTTTATCAGTTTGATTTAATGCGTCTTCTGAACCTTCTTGGCAAAGCTTCCATAAATCATAGCCCAAGACTTCAGAGGCTTCGGCAAAAGTTGCGGCAACCACGGGAAAACGTGCGGCAAGCTCGGCAAGCATTCCGACAGATTGTGAGCCTTGACCGGGAAAGATAAATGCAAATGTGTGCATACGATGCCTACTTCATTCAGAGTATTTTTATTTAAAGTGCGCATTCAGACGAGGGATAATTTATCCCTCTCAAATAGCAAACCACGGGTATTTTGCAACAGAATCAAGTTGCTTGAACAGGGAGCGCGGTCGCGTCTCCCCAATAGCCTGATAGAATTTATTCAGAAAAAACGCCCGTTAGTATTTAACTAACGCAGCACCCCACGTAAAGCCGCCCCCAATCGCTTCTAGCAATAAGGTTTGTCCGCGTTGAATACGTCCATCGCGCACCCCAATATCCAGCGCGAGCGGTACGGAAGCGGCGGAAGTGTTGCCGTGTTCAGGCACGGTGACAATCACTTTTTCCATGGGTAATTTTAATTTTTTTGCAGTCGCATTGATGATGCGAATATTGGCTTGATGTGGCACTAGCCAATCAATATCACTGTCTTGTAAATTATTCGCGTTTAAAGCTTCATCCACCACGCTGCTTAAAGCATTGACGGCAAATTTAAACACTTCCGTGCCGTGCATTTTGGTGAAACCATCGCCATTGACAATTTTGCCACCTGAAACGGTACCGGGTACGCATAAGGCTTCATTATATTTGCCGTCAGCGTGTAAATGTGTGGACAATACGCCTGCTTCTTCGCTGGCTTCTAAAATCACCGCGCCTGCACCATCACCAAACAACACGCAAGTGTTGCGATCTGACCAGTCTAAAATCCGCGAATAGGTTTCAGCTCCGACCACTAAAGCACGTTTCACCGTGCCACTGCGAATGAATTTGTCAGCAATACTAAACGCGAATAAAAAACCACTGCACACCGCTTGCACGTCAAAGGCTGCCGCGCCTGAATTACCGAGGCGAGCTTGTAATAAACAGGCAGTGCTGGGATAAATTTTGTCGGGGGTGGTCGTGCCTAAAATGATTAAATCAATATCTTCGGGGCGACAATTTGCCATTTCCATGGCACGGCGCGCGGCATGTTCTGCCATGTCGCAAGTGCCTTCCCCTTCGGCGACTATGTGGCGTTGTCGAATGCCAGTGCGTTCCATAATCCACGCATCCGTAGTCGCCACCATCTTTTCTAAATCGGCATTGTATAAAATTTTTTCAGGTAAATAGCTACCTGTGCCTGCAATCCGAGAATAAATCACCCTACCCGCCTTTCTTCATTCAATAAAGTCGTTAATTGACTACTAATGCGGGCTGGCACATTATTTTGTACCTCGACCACAGCTTCCCGAATGGCCTGTGCAAAAGCAACAACATCGGCACCGCCATGACTTTTAATCACAATCCCACGTAACCCTAACAAACTTGCGCCGTTATAGTGGCGGGGGTCAATTCTCTTGCGTAAATGTTTTAATACAGGTAGGGAAATCAAACCTGCTAAGCGTGAAAATAAATTGCGGTTAAAGCTTTGTTTGACATAATGACTGAGCATTTTCGCCACGCCTTCGGTGGTTTTAAGTGCCACGTTGCCGACGAAGCCATCACAGACCACGACATCGACTGTGCCTTTGAAAATGTCATCACCTTCAATATAACCAATATAATTAATGGAACTTTTGGCTAATAAACGCGAAGTTTCTTTAACGCATTCATTGCCTTTAATTTCTTCTTCACCAATGTTCAATAAGCCGACACGAGGATTGGGAATATTATCCACCGCACTGCTCAGCACTGAACCCATCAGCGCGAATTGAAATAATTGTTGCGGACTTGAATCAACGTTTGCACCCAAATCCAGCATGTGAGTGTGCCCCGTCACCGTGGGCAAGGAGGAAATAATTGCGGGGCGATCAATGCCGTCTAAGGTCTTGAGCACGTAACGTGCGGTTGCCATCAAAGCACCCGTGTTGCCTGCGCTGACACAGGCATCCGCTTGTTTATCTTTGACTAAATTAATGGCGACCCGCATTGAAGAATCTTTCTTATTGCGTAAGGCACGAGAAGGCGATTCATCCATTTCCACGAGTTGTGACGCATGGTAAATTGATAAACGCTGAAAAATCGAAGCTGGGGGATGTCCAATCGCTTGTTTTAAAATCACCTCATCGCCCACAAGAATTAATTGCAGATCAGGCTGTTCTGCTAACACTTGTAAGGCGGCGGGCACAGCCACTGACACCCCGTGATCTCCGCTCATGGCATCCAATGCAATGCGGGGAATCAAGGTTTAGTCTTCCTTGGTGCTGATGACTTTACGTCCTTTGTAATAACCATCACGGCTAACGTGATGACGTAAATGAACTTCACCGCTGGTGGGTTCAATTGACAAACAAGGTGCTGTCAACGCATCGTGAGAGCGACGCATATCACGCTTGGAGCGGGTTTTACGGTTCTGTTGTACGGCCATTTAAATATCTCCGAGTTACGGTTTTTTAAGCTTTGCTAAAAGCTGAAAAGGATTAGGACGGTCAGCTTGTGCGATCTCATCGGGTAAGGAATATTCATTTTGTGGACACTGCTCGTGCAGTGCGACGATAGGTAAAGATAAGATAACTTCATCTTCCACCAAATCCCACAATGACAGGGAGTTTTGTTCTAAAGTCAGGAAATCAGCGGTTTCGGGAAGCCCTTCATCGGATTGACCTGTTTTTAAAATAAATAAAACTACCTCCCGTTGCAGTACATACTGCATGGGCTGTAGGCAGCGTTGACACAACAACGCAAGTTGTCCCTGTATCTTACCAAGAATCACGGGGCGATTTTGATCATCATATTGAAACTGCAATACAATGGAAATTTCACCCTGATTATCACACAAACTGTCTTGCAAGCGCGCCATCTGTGCAATGGGCATAAGCCCTTGTAAGCTGCGTTCATGCTGCGCAAGACGTAAGGGTTCAATAAATTCTGGTAGTTCTATCGACATAAGCCGATAATTTTATGATGATTAGTCAGGTGTGTCAAATCAGAAGGACAGTTTTTTCACGTTCAAGGACTTTTAAAGCGGGATTTTGTGGGCAAGCCGCAAGATTAGTTAAAAGTTTCTGAGCAAGTCGGCATCTAAAGCGGTGAAAGTGTCGTTGTCTAAAGGTAAGAAAGCTTGCCAGCCTGAATGTTTGAAATAGGTTTTTCCCTCATCAGTTTGCGAAAAACTCAGCAATAACTTTCTAATTTTATTCATTTTCTCGTAGCCTAAACGACTATTGATCATCACCACAAAACTTGGCATCGGCATAGAGGCAGCAATAATTCTGAACTTGCCTTGTGGATTATCTAAATATTTTTCAATATTTTGTTCTGCAATGGCTGCCGCTTCGACATTGCCTTGCAAAACTTGGTCGAGGGCTTTGCTATATGGCTCGATAATTTCGACGCGCAGATTTCGTCCTTGTTCTACCCGATAATCTCGCAAGGTTTGTAAGGCAAGATAATGCACCACATCATGATCAGGTGGCAAGGCAAGATGTAATTCTTGCAATTGAGCCGCATTATAAATGGCAGAATCTTTACGCACTACAAGGCTTGCAAAAACACTTTGGCGAGTTTTTACGGCGCGTTGATATAAATTACTGCTTTCTGCCGCTCTCCCCCAATGAATCGGGGTGATTAAAATATCGTATAAACCTTTTTGGGTATATTCTTGAAAAGATTTATAATTTTCACTGTCCAATAATACCACGCTTTCATCCAAACCTTCGCTGAGATAATCTGCTAAGGGTGCGTGTTGGGCAATCAGTTTGGCGGCTGATAAATAGGGTGCGATGCCGATGGTTAATTCGCGCGAACTTTCTTCGCTTGCTCCTGCATGAGTGCAGGCAGAGAGAGTGCAAAAAACATTAAATAATACCAATCTGATAACATATTGTAGCCACGACATGTTCTTCATTTATCCCCATAAAAATAATTTTAGTTAGTTGGCTGATACAAGATATATTCCACAGTTCCAAAACAACAGGGATTCGCGTTATATTCTAACGGGTTTTATGCAGTCGCAGTTTTTTTTAACGGTGTAGTTAGCCAAACGGATTACAATTATAAAACTAAACTATGTCAAAAAGTTTATATAAGTAAACCAGTTAGAATTATCTCTGTTGCTTTAATCCCTGATTTATTAATAGCAAAACATTATAAATTTATGATTTTTTATTCCTTTAAGCTATAAAAGCTTTTTGTTAAGGTGCTAATCTCACTTAAAAAAGATTAAAACTGCGCTCCTAACATAAATAGTTTTAAGTCCCCTTTAGGGAATTTAGGAGCTTCTTTAAGCTTCTAATTGCTTGGGGGCGCAGTAAAATTTCAACTTAAATTAGGCGACGAATCTGCCTGTGACTGTAATGAGGAATGCTATGTCTGCCGACAGTGGACAAATTAAAGCATGGGCTGAAAGCCATGTTGATGCCGATCCGCAAGCGATTTTAGAAATCGCCGTACAAAATTTTCCAAAACTCGCCTTGTCTTTCAGTGGGGCGGAAGATGTGGTGTTAGTGGACATGTTGAGCAAAATTGACCCGAATTTTTCGGTGTTTTGTTTGGACACAGGACGTTTAGCCCCACAGACTTATGCTTTTTTGGAGCGTGTGCGTGAACATTATCACGTCGAGTTAGATATTTTATTTCCTGATAATGCCGCTGTGGAACAGCTGGTGAAAACGAAAGGTTTATTTAGTTTTTATCAAGATGGGCATCAGGAATGTTGTGCAATTCGTAAAGTCGAGCCTTTGCGGCGCAAGTTGCAGCAATTGGATGCGTGGATTACAGGACAGCGTCAAGACCAAAGTGCGAACACCCGCGCTGCTTTGCCTGTGATGCAAGAAGATGGTTTATTTTCTACTGCAAGCCAGCGTTTGATTAAATTTAATCCATTATCGCATTGGACTTCTGCCCAAGTATGGCAGTACATCCGTGATAATGATGTGCCTTATAACGAATTGCATGAACAAGGTTTTATCAGTATTGGCTGCGAACCTTGCACCCGTGCGGTGTTGCCAAATCAGGCAGAGCGTGAAGGTCGTTGGTGGTGGGAAGAAGCGGCGCATAAAGAATGCGGTTTACATGCTTCTCATCATGGGATTAAACCACGTTAGGTTTTATTTATTGCGCCCCCAACCCCCTAAAGGGGGCTAAACATAAAGTCTTTATGGGATTTAGGGGCTGCGTTCCGAGGAGTTTTTATGGCACGTCATATTACTTTCGTTAAGAAAATCAAAGCTGATGGCGAATTGTGTGCGAAATGTCAGCAAGTCAGTCAGCAATTGGAAAGTGCGGGCTTGCTCGCAAAGATTGATAGGATTGTGATTGCAGATGAGCGCGATCCTGAAACCGAAGGAATGCGTTTAGCGGCACAACATTCGGTGACTTATGCGCCATTTTTCATCGTCAGAGAAGATGATGGGCAAGAACGTATTTACACGATTTATCTGAAGTTTTTAAAAGAAGTGTTGCAGCAAACTGTTTCTAAAGAAGCGGAAAATCGGGCAATTAGCCAAGATTTAGATTTTCTGTAAGTTTCAGATTTAGGACTGGCAGTCCTTGAAGAACTGCCAGTCCTTTTTCTAGGGTGCACTCGGCTCAGTAGACGTAGGGTGTATAAGGCGCAGCCGTCATACACCATTTTCTATGACCATACGCGATGGTTCAAATCGTTAAGGTGTATGGCGCGATGCTTATACACCCTACGTTCTTACTTAAGGCGTGCTAGGCTCAGTAATAAATCCAATCTTACTTAACCCGCCCGTTTGTGCCGCCACCATCACTTTCACCACATTCTCATACGCCGTTTTATGGTCTGCCCGCAAATGAATTTCAGGTTGCGGCTGTTGTTTCCCTATGCTGGTGCAGGTTTGTAACCTACTCCATAACGTTTCAGATTGTTCTAACGCTTTTAAATGTTCCAGTCGGGGTTATAAACCCCGACCAGCTGGTGGCGAAAGAAGCCCCTAAATCCCATCAAGGGGACTTTAAAAACTAAATATTTGTGTTTAGCTTATTTAATCTGAGTTTGATATAGTCTATAAATCACTGAGATTTTATAGGTTCTATCCATGCGTCCGTATTTTACTGTTTTTGTATTTCTTTTTTTATTTGCTATATTCAGCCACAGTGTTGCGGAAGTGCGCATTATCAATGGACGTGCCGCCACACCACATCAATGGGAATGGATGGCATCATTAATTGATAATAATCAAGTGCATATCACACTAATGAATGTCTGTGGTGCAAGCTTAATTGCCGCAGATTGGTTATTGACAGCGGCGCATTGCATGGAAGGGGAAAGTATTTACAGTTTAAGCGCGTGGATTGGAGACGTAGATTTAAGTAGTCTTATCGCAGAACGCATTGTTTTAAAACGTATTATTGTACACCCTCAGTACAAAAATGAGAGTGATTACATCCCTCCTGAAAATGATATTGCTCTGATTCAATTGGCACGTCCTGCAACTCAGAACATTTTACACCTCAGCAATGCTTATAATCCTGCCAGCTTTACCGATAATTCCGCAGTCGTATTGGGTTGGGGTACAACGTCAACTTATCAAAGTAATTATCCTTTAATGCTGCAACAAACCACCGTACCCATCACCAGCACCGCGCTGTGCAATGGAATTTATGTTTATAACGGTAAAATTACGGATAGCATGGTGTGTGCGGGATTTTCACAAGGTGGGATGGATGCCTGTCAAGGTGACAGTGGTGGACCTTTGGTGGTACAAACCGCAACAGATAACGGCAATGTTTGGCAACAAATAGGTATTGTGAGTTATGGCGAGGGCTGTGCGCAACCGAATCGTTATGGGGTTTACACCCGCATTTCTTCTTTTGAAAATTTCATTCAAAGCCATATTTGCAACACTGATAATACACCAGCCGCGCCACAGCTGCGTGTCTCTGTTCAAAATACACAGGTCAGACTAACTTGGGATTCAGATCAAAATACAGAAGGTTATCAACTTTTTTACGCACCTTATTCCGAACCCATGGATAAACGCACTATAGATAATATTCGCAGCCTTGAAATGGCTCAAAAAACACAATTTGCAACGCAATTAAGTGCGGGACAAAGTTTTTATGTGGCAGTGAAAGCGTATAAAGGCAACTGCACCAGTGCTTATTCTAATTTGGGCGTGGTGAAAATTCCGTAATATTTAGGCTTTCGATTTTTTAAAATCTAGCAGTTTTTTACGAATTTCACTCCAATCTCTCAACTTCCCTGATCAAGCCCATGGTTTCTACACTGACTGTACAGAAATTTATTGTTTAAGTCAGTTAAAGTGAGAGAACTCTAAGAGAAACCACAGTATCTCTTAGAGTTCTTACCGCCCTACTCGCCCGATTTGAATTCTATCGAAAATTGTTGGGCAATCATCACAGCACGGCTTAAAAAAATTGGGAAGCAATTTGATAATTTTAGTCATGCTCTTGATCATGCTTTCTATTTTCAATTATGAAAGAGGATTCTTTTTAGGGGATGGCACGCGATAACAAATTCTTAATAGCAATCCAATACCGCGCAAAATATCCATGTAAGTCAAATCCTTCCATGAGTTGCGCAACATTTTCCATGTA
>JBDLSS010000077.1:0-2969 GCA_039799345.1 Pseudomonadota bacterium | reverse complement strand
TAGCCAGTCTAGCCCCTCAGATAAAGTGTTTGCATAAGAAGTAGTTACAGCAATATATGTCGTAACTGTTTATTTGATAAAGTGATTTAACTCTTTGATTAAGCCCTCCCCCTAAAGGGGGTTGGGGGCTTCTTTACTTTCTGTTAAAACCTAATTGATGACTCGCCCTAGCACTCAGAAACTTCGACAACCCCATTCACTTTTAGTTTAACCACTTCCAAGCTTTCCAAACCGTCGTTATCAACTACTTTCACCGCTATCGAGTGATTGCCTGCTCTAAATTTGTGGGTTTGCTTGCCTTCTTTATCAATCATCACGTCCGCTTTGAAGCCCGCTTCTTCTTCATAGGCAAAATTCCAAGCATAGAACTCTATACCCGCGTCTGATTTGCCTGTGGCAGTGAACTCAATTTCTCTCAAATCTTTAGCGTCTAGCCCTAAATCTTTGAACTCTAGCATTAAAACGGGCTTTTTCGCGATTGGAATAATGTCTTTTACTTCCAATAATTGGATTATCAGGTTTGCTTCATTCTTCAAACGAGCAACCTCTTGATGTGCTCCCTTTCCAAAGCTAAACGCTATCAATACGCCCACGGGCTTTTTTTCTTCTTTATTCTTTATGAACAAATTTCTATCAAAGCGTTGAATTGCTGAAAAGAAATTATCGATTACGTTGCGCCCTATGTTATCGGAACGTTTAACTTGAATGGCAATGCCTTCTTTCGTTTTGCCGTCTATTCCAAAGTCACCACGCTGTTTCGTGTTTGGCGTACCACCGTATTGCGCGACAATAAAAGATTCAAACTCGAAAGCGTCTGAATATCTAAGCGTGTCATAATCGTATTTATGCAATTGAACAACAAAGGGTTTAGAGAACAAATCACGTTGTTTATCTAGTCGAAACTGTGAAACTTTTACCGCTTGTACAGATTGGTCTATCCCAATCCATTGGCGTTTAAGTCTCTCTGCAACTGCCACGGTTGTTCCACCGCCTACAAAGGGATCAAGAATTACGTCACCTTCGTTGCTTGCCATATTAATAATGCGATCAAGCAATGCCTCTGGCTTTTGCGTCGGATAGCCTATGCGTTCTTTTGATGATGAACCAAATGCAATATCAATCCATATATTTCCTAAAATAACACCTTTAGACTGGTCTAAGTATTTCTTAACACTTGGAATTCCATTTTTAGAAAAAGCTATAAAACCTTTTTCATATAACAATTCAAGCTTGTCAATCACCCCCATTGAATTGCAAATATCTTTACCAACAAACTCTTCAATAGTTGAATTAGGAACAGCCCAATGTCTACCAATATCAGTAGGATTATAACCACGCCATGCTTGCCCTGACTCTCCAAATCGAGTATTTGGAGCAGTTAAAATAATATAGCGATATTGTCCTCTTTCATCTTGCTTATTAAACATTCTCTGAGAAGAATCACCTAATCCACCATAGACTGGATTATATGTAACTTTATTTGATTTACTAAAATACCAAATCGTATCACTCAAAACAGCTAATTTTTTCTTTGCATCATTATGGGCTTGTGCCCTCTGCCAAATAATTTCACCTCTAAAATTCTGTTCGCCAAAAATCTTATCGAGAATTAACACACGAATATAAGCGTTAGCATGCCAATCGCAATGAAGGAAAATAGAACCTGTGGGCTTTAGAATTCTGTGCATTTGTTCAACACGTTCTTTTAGCCATGCTATGTAATGGTCTATGCCCCCCACCCATCTATCTTCAAAACTTCTGACCTCTCCCTTGTCGCCCCAGATAACTTCATAGTTTCGATTAGAGAAAAACGGCGGGTCTAAATAAATCAAGTCCACAGACTCTGATTCAAGACTTTTCAAGATTTCTAAATTGTCACCTAAAACTAATTTATTCACAGGGTAAATTTACTCAGAACAGGGTTATTAAGGGATAGGAATTTTAGCACGTAGCAAGGGTATTGGTATAAAAAAATCTGTAGGTTGGGTCACTAACGGCAACCGAACAGGGCAAGATCACTGCACTATATTGTCAAGCGGAGCTTAACGTACAGACACAAACAAAGTTTGGGAACGAGGATAATAAACTAAAACGTTATGGTGCAGGTTACAAACCTGCACCAGCTAAGAAAGGATATGAAAATTATGGTTCAGACAGAAAACGCAATAGGATGTGCCCACAAACGAAGCACATCCTATTTAGCGATACTACGTTTTAAACTTTAGCCTGCGCCATAGTTGTACGCGGCTTTCTTCCCAGAACGTTCAACGAAAGCCCAGAAATAGCAGTCACTAAACTCTTTCAGGAACAACTGGAATATCCAATAATTTTCCAGCGTTTCATCCGCTTCAGGAACGCGCGTTCCCGTGTTATTAGCCTCTTCATCCCAAGTAATGGCTGATAACAACACCAGTTTGGATTCGGATGAATTCAGCCAAGTCCGCAACAACTTGATGCTTGCGTCCTTGTTCGCTAACTCACCTTCTTTGGGCAAACCGAATGCATCGGCTGAATCACGGATAAAACCAATAAGATTGACGTGTTCAACATCATCATTCAGGAAGCTGTTTAATGCTTGTTTCAAAGCTTCGGTAAATGTCACTTTGCCGGGCAAAGCCATTTGTTGATTAATTGCCGCAGGGTCTGCCACGATATTTAAGGGCAAAATGCCGAGTTCGGTTTTAATCCCTTGAATACTGTTTAGACCATACGCCATCGTTGCAACTTGCTTGCCTGTGGCATCAAATAATTTCGCTTCGTCGCCCTTATCATTCCAAATTGCAGTACCACTACCAAACTTGAAACCACCCGTTTCAGGATGCACTTCGTTGGTGTAAACGCGGAAGCTGTGCCCTGCGGCTAAACTCGTGCCTTTGGGGAAGATGAAAAATTGCTTGCTGCTCCACGCAGAAGTGATTTTCCAATCCGACAAGTCGGCAGCCGTCGCGCCTTTGTTGGTGATTTCAACA
>JBDLSS010000076.1:0-3042 GCA_039799345.1 Pseudomonadota bacterium | reverse complement strand
TTCTATGGATATGATTACCGTGGATTTACGCACCCAACCCAATGCCCGCGCGGGCGACCCTGTAATTTTGTGGGGACGGGGTTTGCCAATTGAAGAAATTGCGGCACATGCGCAGACCATTGCTTATGAATTATTGTGTAATGTTGCGCCAAGAGTGCCGAGGGTGTGGCGGGGCTAGGGGCTTTTTCTCATGAGGGCTAATCAATCCTATTGAAAGAACACTAGTACCACCCAGATTTATTTCAACGTAAATTTTATTCTTTTTGGTGCGGGTCTTTCTTTAATTTTTTATCGTGACAATAAGAAAGAAAAATACTTTTACTAATGCCTGCCTGATTAGCCATAGACACCACCAAAGTATCACCAAATGGAGCTTTTGGGCAATCTACCGTAACTTTATACAGTCGGCCATTCACGACTTTAGTCCAATGCTCATGTGATGTACCATTTTGTTTTTCTGGAATAAACCCCATATTTTTTAATGCGTGTTTTACTTGAGAACAAGTTGGTGGTGCAAACTTTCTGAAACCAAATACCATAGCAAACTAAATCGTATTGATAGGATAATCTTCAGAAAATACGCTATTATCGTTGTAATTATGGTCATTTGATTTTTTATCAAAAAGACAACCCAAGCGACGTAGTAGCACCCAGTAATAATAAAGCCGTTGTGATAATGGGGCTTTTCGTGAAAGCAGCTGTTCAGCATAGGCTTTATGTTGTGTTAGAGCCTCTTTCACATAAGTTTGTATCATGGACTCTAGTTTCGTAATGGCTTCTTTAGGCGAGCTGGCTTGAGCAGCTAATGACAAATCAATGCATACAGCCACCCAGTGAGTTCCTTCTCTTTTTGCATAGCATCTTAGCGTTAATCGTTTATTATTTAACATAATATATCACCAACAAATATTGTTTCCGAGAGTCATACGTATTTATTCAAACAATCATCAAAAATTTATGATAATTAAATCAACTAATTGTTATAGTATCATAAACCATCTTCTACTATAGTAGAAGATGGTTTATAAGCGTCTATTCCTTTCCATACGCCGCATTAAACCCCGTAATCTTGCAAACATCGATTTTATCGGCATCATTTTGCTCTTCAGGCAAAAACCTCTCTGCAAAATCTAAATACACTTTTTCATGAATAAACACATCGAATAAATCAGGATCGATGTGATTATCCAGTTTCATTTTCCCCAAAATATCTAAAGCTTGTGACAAGGGCATTGGTTTTTTATACGGACGATCCCGAGAAGTCAGTGCTTCAAAAATATCTGCAATCCCCATAATCCGCGCCTGCACCGACATTTGTTCTCGTGTCAAACCTTTGGGATAACCTTTTCCATCCATACGTTCGTGATGCCCGCCCGCATATTCCACCACATTGCGTAAATATTTCGGATAAGGCAAGCTTTCTAACATTTCAATGGTTACTTCAATATGATGATTAATCACATTACGTTCTTCAGGCAACAAAGTGCCTTTGCGCACGGTCAAATTTGCCAACTCATTTTCACTTAAGAAATCGACGGTTACCCCATCCGCATTCACCCAACGATATTGCCGTGCAAACTGGCAGATTTTGGTAATATCTTCATCCGACATCCATTCTGTACCCGTATTATGTCTACGGATAAATTCACGCATCGCATTTAAATTTTCAATTTGTGCATTTAATTCAGGATCAATGCAAATATTTTCAATCGGTTCACCACGCTGCGCTGCCGCCAATTGTTGCCGCAACAAAGCAATTTCAGCATCACGCTTTAAGACTTCAATACGGGTGTCAATTAAATGAATACGGTCAAAAATAGTTTCTAATTTCGTGGCTTTATCAATCACATATTCGGGCGTGGTGATTTTGCCGCAGTCGTGCAACCAGCCCGCCACCGTTAATTCGTAACGGTCATCATCATTCATGCTAAATTCCTGAAAAATACCATGCTCAACGCGCGCAGTTGCCTCTGCCAACATCATGGTTAATTCAGGAACGCGCCGACAATGTCCACCCGTATAGGGCGATTTTTGGTCAATTGCGGTTGCGATTAAGCGGATAAACGCATCAAATAATTCGCGCTGTTCTGCAAGCAAACGCTGATTGACCATTGCCACTGCTGCTTGTGAAGCCAAGGATTCGACTAATTCCTGTTTAAATTGGTCGAATACCCCGATTTCACCCGAATACGGATCAATCGCATTGATTAATTGCAACACCCCAATAATTTCGCCTTCACTACCTTTCATTGGCACAGTGAGAAAGGATTTTGAATAATAATTATTTTTTTCGTCAAACTTGCGCGTGCCCGAAAACTCAAACTCAGTATTGCTATAAGCGTCTGAAATATTGATGGTATTACCCGAAATTGCGGCACAAATAGACACTAGATGTGAATTCGGAACTTTTTGTTCTTTATCTTGGTATAAAGCTAAAGCGGGAAAGTGAATGGAGTTACCACTCGTTCCCCCGAGATGAATACCCTTGCTGTGGGTAAATAGAATTTCAAATTTCAGACAATTGTCGTCGGTATGAGTATAAAGCGTTCCCCCGTCTGCATTGGTCAAACGGGTGGCTTCCCGCAGAATTTTTTCAAGCAATAAAGTACGGTTTTTTTCGGTCGAAAGTTCGACCCCGATATGATTCAGGGTCGCCAACGCACCGAGCCGTAATTGCAATTCACTGTCACTCAATGTCGATGAGGTATTGATTTCTAGCATAAAATAAACCTAAAGAAAAAATTAATGTGACAGGCAGGGGAATAACTGACTTAAAAGTTTAGCGATTAATTCGGAAATTACTTAGGATTATGCGTCTCGCATTTCAGCCGCTTGCAAAGTATTTTCCAATAAGCTTGCAATCGTCATCGGACCCACACCACCGGGCACGGGAGTAATCCAACTTGCTATTGCTGCCGCTTCTTTAAACTCCACGTCACCGACTAAACGCCCATCGTTTAAACGATTAATCCCCACATCAATTACAATCGCGCCTGCTTGAATCCAACTGCCCTTTACAAATTCAGGAATTCCCACTGCTGC
>JBDLSS010000075.1:0-8421 GCA_039799345.1 Pseudomonadota bacterium | reverse complement strand
AACGGCAAGGGATAAGCGCGTACTTCGACATTGTATAAAACTTGCCAGAAAATCAGCCCCGACAACAGCGACAAACTGAGGAGTAACACCCCCAATTCTGTCCAGTGTGGACGATACCAGCCAGCGGGATAGGCATAATAAAAACTGATAAACAGCGGCGCAACGACGAGAATCCCCACCATGTCCGCCAATATCCACGTCCAGCCCATATCTAATAAAGATTGCGCGGTTTGCGGGCTATAAATCGACAGCGCGAATGTGCCAATGCTGGCACTGAGCAAGCTCGCAAGCCCCACGCCCACGGCTACAAACCACACCG
The DNA here is from genome assembly GCA_039799345.1 of Pseudomonadota bacterium. Lineage (GTDB taxonomy): Bacteria > Pseudomonadota > Gammaproteobacteria > Beggiatoales > Beggiatoaceae > JAQTYU01. The sequence continues at coordinate 8,102 of JBDLSS010000075.1, read as the reverse complement.
CATGACGCACTCGGGTGAAAGGAATTTCAGTGTTTAAACAACGTTTGAATAGCCACACGCTCAGCAACAAGGCGAACGTGTTGCCGCAGGCGGTGATTAAATTCTGGGGGATTTCGGCGGAGGTTTCGAGGAAAACATTGCTGAGTTCGCTGAGCAAAATACCTGCGGCAAAGCGATAGCCGTACACATAAAGCACGGCAAAACCCAAGCCTGCGGCAGGCCAAATCGCAGTGACATGCCCGACATCCATTCTGCCAAGCAATAAACTGTATTCTCCTACCGCATAATAAAGCACTGCAAACATCAACATCGCCGCCACTTGCTGGACTGCGGTGGGAAGTTTTAAGGTCTTAAGGCGTGTTATCAAAATACTTTATTCCCACAGCTTCGTTGAAATGTAGTCCGTAGCACAGCAGCACCTTCTCGTTGTGATGTGATTCCACAAGAGTCGTCTATTTCTGTTAGATTCTGGGGTCTAAATTTGGGAAATATTTTTTCATCTGTGCTTTTTAACATATTTTGATGCTGGTGTAGATACCTATGATTTTTTGGGAGAACCTCAATGATGTGTTGAGCTTGCCTTGAAACTGCATAACTATGCCTTATATTGCCCTTAGGTTTTCTCACTTAAGGAGCTAATAAATGACTGTTGAAGCACATAAAGAGACTTTAGGGTTTCAAACTGAAATTAAACAAATTCTCGATTTAATGATTCACTCGCTGTATAGCAATAAAGAAATCTTTTTGCGCGAGTTAATTTCTAACGCCTCCGACGCAGCGGATAAATTACGCTTTGAAGCTTTATCCGATGATGCCTTGTACGAAGGTGATGCTGAATTAAAAATCTGGGTAGAAGTGGACAAAGCCGCCCGCACCGTCAGTATTCGTGACAACGGCATCGGCATGTCACGCGAAGAAGTGATTAGCCACATCGGCACGATTGCAAAATCAGGCACGCGCGAATTTTTCAAAAACCTCACTGGCGACAGCGCGAAAGACAGCCAATTAATTGGGCAATTCGGTGTGGGGTTTTACTCAGCCTTTATCATTGCTGACAAAGTCACTTTAGTGACTCGCCGCGCAGGTTTAGCCCCTGAACATGGCGTGCGTTGGGAATCGGTGGGTGACGGGCAATACAGCATTGAAACCTTGGAACGCAAAACCCACGGTACGGAAGTGACTTTGCATTTACGCGAAGAAGAAGATGAATTCTTAGAAGAATACCGTTTGAAAGGCATCGTCAAGAAATATTCTGACCATATTTCCTTGCCCATCGTGATGCCAACCACCGAAACTGACCCCGAAAAGAATGAAACCACGGTCAGCGAAGAAGTGCTTAACAGTGCGCAAGCTTTGTGGGCGCGCGCCAAGCACGAAATCACCGAAGAAGAATACAACGAATTTTACAAACACGTTGCCCACGACTTTGAAGACCCCTTGGCGCATATTCACAACAAGGTTGAAGGCAAGCTCGAATACAGCAGCTTATTGTTTATTCCTGCACGCGCCCCCTTTGATTTGTGGGACAGACAGCAACGCCGTGGGGTGAAATTGTACGTGCGCCGCGTATTCATCATGGACGACAGCGAACAATTATTGCCACCTTATTTGCGCTTTATTCGTGGCGTAATTGACAGCAATGACTTGCCTTTGAATGTGTCGCGTGAAATTCTGCAACACAACAAGCAAATTGAAGCAATTCGCGGCGGCACCGTGAAAAAAGTGCTGTCCACTTTGGAAAACATGGCAGCGAACGAGCCTGAAAAATATGCGATTTTCTGGAAAGAATTCGGGCGCGTGATTAAAGAAGGCGTGTTAGAAGACCACGGCAACCGTGAAAAAATCGCCAAGATTATGCGTTTTTCCACCACCCACGATGACAATCCCACGCCTGCGATTTCTTTAGACGACTACATCAGCCGCATGAAAGAAGGGCAAGAAAAGATTTATTACATCACCGCCGAAAGTTTTGCTTCTGCACAACACAGCCCACACATGGAAATTTTCCGCAAGAAAGGCATTGAAGTGTTGCTGTTGGCAGAACAGATTGATGAATGGTTAGTGATGCACTTGACTGAATATCAAGGAAAATCTTTACAATCGGTCACCAAGGGGCAATTGGATTTAGGCTCGTTGGAAGATGAAGCTGAAAAGCAAGAAGTGGAAAAAGCGCAAGATGCATTAAAGCCTTTGTTAGACCGTTTGCAAGCCGCTTTAGTCGATAAGGTGAAAAGTGTACGGATTACTTACCGTTTGACCAGTTCGCCTGCGTGTTTGGTGGCGGATGATGCGGGCATGGATGCAAGCTTAGAACGCTTGTTGAAAGCCGCTGGGCAAGCCATTCCGAGCACTAAGCCGATTATGGAAATTAATCCACAACATCCTTTAGTCACGGCTTTGCAAGAAGAAACCGATGAGGCACGCTTTAAAGATTGGGCATTAATTCTGTGTGACCAAGCCTTGTTAAGCGAAGGTGCACAATTGGATGATCCTGCTGCATTTGTGAGCCGTTTGAATAACATGCTGATTGCGATGCGGAATCAGTAAAAATACACGGTAGTGCTAAAAAGCTCAGGATAGGATTGTCGGAATCAGGATTGACAGGATTACCCGAATTAAGCAGGATTAAATCCGCATTCTGTGAATTCTGATTCAGACAATAAACGGCTAAAATCCTTAGCTGTTTATCACTACCAAACTTTAAATTTCCTGCTCATTTTACCGCTTTAAGCCCTGAGAGATGACAAAACGCACCCTCAGTTTGCTGCGGAAAAACTCGTCAGCACTCACGGTGATCCCAGCCTAGACGGTTAGAATCACCGCATTTTTTATCATCACACCCGCTTAATTTCGAGATACACCAAGGTTTGATTCAACAATTGATAAGCAACTTCGCCAAAAGTCATAGGGCCTACAATTGCGCCCGTCCTCTTACCTTCCAATTCTGAATACAAATAATTCAAGATGCAGTTACAGGCAAAAATTGGCTCGACTCCCTCGGGAAACGCCTTTTGAAAAGCACTGATATAATCCTCCACAGGCGCGGCAATTTTATACACCGTGTTTGAAAATACAGGCGCGTATAAATTTACCCTGCGGTTTTCAGTATCAATACCTTGAAAGCTCACATTTACCATCGCTCCACAATAATCTGCGACAAGAGGATATTTAGTCTCTATCTTTTTTTCTAGCAGGTATTGCGCAAAATTATAAGATTTTCCATTCACAACGCAGTTGGTAATGCTAAAACCCTCTTCCTCAAAACAAATTTCGTCCCCATCGCCTTGTTCAAACAGATTAAAAATATTAATCAACGCAACTTGATCATTGGGCAAACTAATGTGCATGACCACCGCCGCTTGTTCGGTGACTTCAGCAGTTTGCCCATTGAAAACTTTAGGTTTGACTTTGCCTACTTGATCCAAATGCACACCCGCAATCCAGCCAATAATCGGCTTGAAGAAAATGCTCGGATAACTGGGGGCATTTTGCGCATAGGCGACATGCGCCGCACTGGTGGCAGGAATAATAATCACCGAAAAACCGTTTTCAGGTGCATCTTCTGGAATTTGTTCTAATTCGGTTTCAGTGTAATGGTGAATTTTAGTGACATGGACATCTTTCGGCAGTGTGTGCGCAAATAGCAATTGTGTATTGCATTGTCCGCCTGTCACACTCATAAAATAGGGAATTGTGCCGCCAATCCATGTTCCTTCTGGCAATTGCTTGAGCAAGGATTCATCGCCCGCGAGCAGCAGCACTTCCCCCGCTTGAATACGTTGGATAGCTTGTTCAACAGTGATTAACATTAGGCTCATGCTCCTTTTTAATAGAATGAAAGCCACCACAAACCTGCGAAGTGTGTTTGTAGTTACAGTAGTATGGATTAGTGGGATAACCCAAAAAGTGCGTTAATATCTTGTTGCAATACACGTTCATAACGTGCAAAAAAATCGTGAATTTCATTCACACAACGCTGAACATTTTCGGGGGAGTTATCGCGTTGCACCGAACGGATGACCCGTGCAAGCATCATGCTCGCAGGAACGGCCTGACAGCGATAGCCGCATTGTCCTGTAACTAACTCAATCCAGATAATATGGTTTTTTTGGGGTAGCATCTTGTTTTACCATTTGAGAGCAGCAGACACATCAACGACTGTATTCGTAGCGTCTCTTGATGCTCGCTACAAAACAGTAATTCTCCTTTGATATAGTCAAATTCTAATCTAATAAAAACTGAATTACAGCGACAAAGACCCGAGTCGCTGTTTATTTTTTACAAGCCCGTCCCGATGAGGATTTTTGCAGCGTGAGAATAATGAGGGGAGAGAGCAAGGAATATTATTGCTTTATTTCAGGTGCTACAGGCAAGGTAAAATAAAAACAACTCCCTTGTCCGACGGTGCTTTCTACTCCCGCAGAACCACCTAGTTTTTCAATAATTTGTTGCACAATCGATAGTCCCAAACCATGACCTTCAATATCACTCATCTGTTCATTGTGTAGGCGACTGAACGGAATAAAAAGTTGCTTTTGTGCTTCAGGAGAAATGCCATTGCCGTGGTCGCGCACCCAAAAACGTACATGACCATCCATTTGTATTTCACTGCCAATTTCTAAATGAGGGTGTGCGCCCCCATATTTCAAACCATTGCTGAGATAATTACTCCAAATTTCTTCTATCCATGGTTCAAAACCCAGCGCAACCTGCCAGCGTTCAGGAAAACTGACTGTGCCTTTTGATTCATCCAATAAATAACGCAAACGCTCATTTAAGACTTGTTCTACTAGGTTCTGCATGCTTTTTATAGGATTACGCGGAACATTCTTTGATTTTGAAACCCCTGCCAGCAGCAATAAGGCATCAATGATATTGTTCATGCGTTTACTGGTCTGCACAATAATACTCGCCAACTCATGACACTCACTTTTATCATCTCGATAATGTTCGAGTAACATTTCGCTGTAATTCATAATCGCATTGAGGGGCGTTTTTAAATCATGGGCGACGGTGCGTGCAAAAGCATCAGATTCTGCATTGCGTCTTTCCAGCTCATCACTGCGATTTTGTAACTCTTGCTGTAAACGACGCATATTGAGATGGGTACGAATCCGCGCCAAAACTTCCTCTTGCTGAATCGGCTTGGTTATATAATCTGCTGCACCAACAGAAAAACCGCGCACCTTATCCACAGTATCCGTTAAAGCCGTCATAAAAATCACGGGGATATCTGCTGTTTTAGGACTGGATTTCAACCGGGTACAGGTTTCAAAACCATCAATACCTGGCATCATCACGTCCAGTAAAATTAACTCAGGTTTCACCAACTCCGCTTTTTTCAAAGCGCGTAAACCATCTTGGGCAACCAGCACTTTAAATCCATTGTCGGTTAGAAAATCAAACAGCACGCTGATATTCGCGGGTAAGTCATCTACCAGTAAAATGGTATTACTGTAGGAGCTTGGGGCATTCATTCGGAATCACTCAACTGGTTTTTAATAAAATTACAAAGACCTTCTTCATCAAAGGAAGAGGCAAGGCTACGAATACGATCAGCAAATATTGAGATTTGTGGACAGACTTTCTGCAAGGCATCAATACGTCTACGAATCTCTGCAATATCACCCGTCTCAGCCATGCTGTATAAAATATGCAATTCTTCTGAGGAAGGCAACGCATCCCCTTTGGGGATATTTTCAGGGTTTATATTCGAAACAATAGGCAATTGTACAAAATCTTTCGCTGCATAGACCCATGTAAATTTCAAAAAGTTTTGCAAACTCTGTAATAGGGTATCGGCTTGGATAGGTTTGGCTAAAAAAGCATTACAGCCTGCATCAATGCTGTCTTGCTGATGCAAATCAAACACGCTGGCAGAAACTGCAATAATGGGCAAGTTTTGATAAGCAACTTCTTTGCGCACTTTACGTGTAAATTCAAAACCATCTAATACAGGCATTACCAAATCCGTCAAAATTAAATCGGGTGATTTTTTCGACAATAACTCCAATGCTTCTGCGCCATTACAGGCTTCAATAATTTGAAAACCCAAGGGTGAAAGCAAATTAGACAGTACGGAACGATTTTCCCACTTATCATCGATGATCATAATTTTTAAGCGTTCACCTTCATAACCCGTGATAATGGGCTGATTATTGTCCTGCTTTCCTTGCACAGGCGTGTCCACAGCGGGCAATTCAATACTGATTTTGAAACAGCTACCGCGTCCTAGATGACTGGTGACACTCAAGCGTCCGCCCATCATTTCCGTTAAACGTTTGGTAATTGCCAAACCCAAGCCCGTCCCTTCAGCACGTTGTTTATGGTCGCCTACTTGTTGGAAAGGCAAGAAAATCCGTTCAATATCTTCCTCGGCAATCCCAACGCCCGTATCTTCCACCATGAAGTGTGCAACGCCCTTTTCATAAGAAACGCGCAGACTCACGCCACCGACTAGGGTAAATTTAATAGCATTTCCTAACAGGTTTATCAGCACTTGGCGTAGACGTTTTTCATCAATACGCACGGCGACAGGTAGCGGGCTTAGCGGTTCATAAATGAAGGCGATATTTTTTTGCTTAGCACGCATTTCAAATAGGTTGGTGATCATTTCAATAAATCCCCCAAAATGAAAATCGCTGGGTTGCAATTCCACCTTGCCTGCTTCAATTCGTGAAACATCTAAAATGTCATTGATCAGCGTTAGCAAATATTCGCCACTGGATTGAATAATTTGTACGCCTTCTTGTTGTTTTTGAGTTAAATCTTTAGGACGCGCTAAAATTTGGGCATAGCCTAAAATCCCATTTAAGGGCGTACGCAATTCGTGGCTCATGGTTGCCAAGAAAGTGCTTTTTGCACGATTTGCACCTTCGGCGGCTTCTTTTTCTGTGGCTAGTTCATGGGTACGTTTAGCGACTTCGTTTTCTAAATTGGCGTTGATTTCTTGTAAAGCGGCTTGGCTTGCAGTGAGTTCTGCAAAAGTTTGCTGTAGTTGTTTTGCCATGCTGGTGAATGATTGGGCCAATTGTCCAACTTCATCATGACGCTGGGTTTCTGACATAGCACTGTCCCATTTGCCCTGCGCTAACATTTTTGCAGCACTGTTTAAATGGAGAATCGGTGAACTGATCCAGCTTGCAGTGATAATACCCACACCTATCGCAAGTAATAAGGCAATTACTGCTAAAATGATGGTGGTTTGCACATTTTGCTCGATTGAGCCCATGAATTCACTTTGTGGAATCACCACCCCAATCAACCAATCAATCCCTTTTCCGTCTTGTAAGGGGGTAACTTGGAGGTATTGAGTTTGATTAGAAAAGCTAAAATCGAGTTGTTGCTGTGTTTCAACTTTATTCAAGTTGCCAAAACGTTCATGTAAATGCTGAGCGGCGGCGCGAATCAGCGGAGATTCTGCATTGACAGCAGCAATACGCTCCACATCTTCTACACGAGAACCCTTAGTTATAAATGGAGAACGACCATCAGAACTGCCGACTAATAATCCTGAACGTTCCATGATAAAAACTCGTCCGGTGCGACTGATTTTTAATGTTTCTAAAAATTGACTGATGTTGCGAAGACTGAGTAAAGAAACTGCTGCGCCAATAATCTGTTGCTGTGCGTCGAACAAACCCAGTCCTGTGAGAATTCCCAGCCGATTGTCATCAGTTTTACCTGGAATGGCTTGAATATCAGTCCAAATGGCTTTTTTATCACGTAAGGCGAGCTGATACCAAGGGCGTTTTCGAGGATCATAATCAGGGGTTTTGCCCAATTCTTCAATAATTTTTAAGTTATTATCCAGACGGGAATGGATAAAATGATTGTTTGTTTCGACACCGGATACATCGCCATAAAGACTTTTAATATTATTTTCAATTAAATAACCATATCCAACATATTCCCCTAGACTTTGATTCCCAAATCCAATACCGCTGATGCTATCGAAAGTTTCTAGGCTAGTTAAAACCGTTGGGGCGACTTTCTTAATTTGGTTTACATCAATATTTTCACGTTGAATTGTCTTTAATAACAGTTCATTGGAGCGATGCGGTGAGGTAAGGAAGGAAAGTAAATATTCTTTCGTTCTTTCA
>JBDLSS010000074.1:0-2755 GCA_039799345.1 Pseudomonadota bacterium | reverse complement strand
ATTTTTTACATCGGGTGGCAAATGCGCCGAGCCATGCGCCAACAAACCTAAATCCAAAGTCGTCAGCCAAGCTTGCCCATCTTTATCCACTGAAAGCACAATCCGACAGGGCAAATGCACCGCAAAATCGGGGCTGTGTTCCAATAATTGCGAAGTCACTTTATCATCAAAAAATTCTAAAACCTCAACCATGCGTTTTGCTGAACGATTGCCCGAGGGCGTGGCAGCAATTAAAGTATGAGATTCAATAAATTTAATCCCCAAAGTTTTAGCGCGGATTTTCATGGCTTCAATGGCTTGAATAGGCATGATTTTTTGCTCAAGCGGCGTTTTCACCACCAAAGCCCGCGCCATATCTTGCTTTAAAACCTGTTCGACAAATTGGCTGAATACCCCCAAAAACTCTTCATCAAAACCGCCAATAACTTGTTTTCCTTCGATATATAAATAAATAGCCACCGACAACACCAGCAACAAACCAAACAAACCAAAAAGTTTGATGCCGCGCCACACGTAACTTAGAAAGCTCGGAGCGGTTTCCGAAATGATAATTTTCGGCTGCAAATAACTGGTTTTATGTTCGATCATGGTGGCTTCACAACAGCGGATAATGAATTTGTTGTAATAATTCAGCAGTTTCAAATAAGGGTAAGCCCATCACTCCAGAATAACTGCCTTCAATACGTGCAATAAAAATACTGGCAAATCCTTGAATTGCATAACTTCCTGCTTTATCAAACGGCTCGCGCGTCGCAATATACGCTTGAATTTCTGCCTCAGTTAATTGGCGAAAACTCACAGCGGTTTCACTGACACGGCTTAAACACTGTTCATCTTGCAGCAATGCAATTGCGGTGAGCACTTGATGCGTTTGCCCTGATAATTGGCGCAACATCGCCGCTGCATCTGCTGCGTCTTTAGGTTTTCCAAAAATTTGCCCCTGATAAATCACTGCGGTATCTGCGGCTAAAACGCGATCTTCAGGGCGCACTAATTGCTGTCCCGCCACCGCTTTGGCGCAGGCAAGACGGCTGACATAATCACGCGGATTTTCAGCAGGATAAGGGGTTTCATCAATTTTAGGGGTGATGATGGTGTAGGGGATTTTTAATTGTGCGAGTAGTTCACGACGGCGGGGCGAGGCAGAGGCGAGGTAGAGCATAAGCGTCCTTATTTAACCTAAGTTCGGGATAAGAAATAGCAGAAAGTTTAATCAATCTAGTTTGTTAAAAAAGTTGCAAAGATTGTCTGAATCAGGATTTACAGGATTTTCAGAATTAAAAAACTTTTTTCAACATGATGCGTTCATCCTGCTTAATTCGGATAAGCCTGTCAATCCTGATTCTGACAATAAACTCGTCACAGCCTAAACAGTTTTCTTATCCCGAACGCAGCTTATTTAAGCACGATGATAGGGGTGATTATTCAATAAACTCCATGCGCGATAAAGTTGTTCTGCCAAAATAATTCGCACCAAAGGATGGGGCATGGTTAAAGCGGATAAAGACCAACGTTGTTGGGCGCGTTGTAGACAGCTTTCTGCCAAACCATCAGGACCTCCGACCAATAACGCGACACTGCCATGTTCTTGCATCCATTGCGCTAATTGTTTGGATAATTGCACCGTGTTCCATGCTTGCCCACGTTCATCTAAGGCAACTACATGGGCTTGTTTGGGAATAGCGGCTAACATGCTTTCCCCTTCTTCGCGTTGCAATTGGGGAATATTGGCATTTTTGCCACGCTTGGGCAGGGCAAGCTCAGTGAGATGCAAACTACAGCCTTGCGGTAAACGTTTGGCATATTCTTGGTAACCTGCGTTTACCCAGTCGGGCATTTTTTGCCCAATACAAATGAGTTCAATGTGCATTGCTTGTTTAAGCTCTTAAAGAAGCTCCTCAATCCCCGCAAGGGGACTTTAAATATTAAGTAGTGCAAAATAAGTAAGGATTTTAGCCAGCTTATTGTCTGAATCAGGATTGACAGGATTACCTACTGATATTAACAACATTAAGTTTTATTCTTTAATTCTGATTCAGACAATCATTACAACTTGAGCACTACCAAATATTAAACATTAAATAACTTGTTTGTGTTTAGCCCCCTTTAGGGAGTTGGGGGCTTTTTTTAGAGGGACGTGGCAAATTTATTTCCCTTGTTGCAAACGCAATGCGGCTTCTTTGGCAAAATAGGTGAGAATGGCATCTCCGCCAGCCCGTTTGATAGACAGTAAAGATTCTAACATCACTGCATCTTGGTCTAACCAACCTTGTTGTGCTGCCGCCATTAACATTGCATATTCACCGCTGACTTGATAGACAAAGGTCGGCACACCGAATTTATCTTTCACGCGGCGCACGATGTCTAAATAGGGCATGCCCGGTTTAATCATCACAATATCCGCGCCTTCTTCCAAATCCAAGGCGACTTCGCGTAAAGCTTCATCGCTGTTGGCGGGGTCCATTTGATAACTGTATTTATTGCCACTGCCCAAGGCACTGGAAGAACCCACTGCATCACGGAAAGGCCCATAAAAATGGGAAGCATATTTTGCAGAATATGCCAAAATCCGCGTGTGACTGTGTTGTTCCTGCTCCAAAGCTGCCCGAATGCGTCCGATGCGTCCGTCCATCATATCGGAAGGCGCAACAATATCTGCCCCTGCTTCCGCATGAGACAAGGCTTGTTTCACTAAAATGTGAATCGTTTCTTCGTTTAAGACATAACCTGTTTCATCGATTAAGCCATCTTGCCC
>JBDLSS010000073.1:0-8026 GCA_039799345.1 Pseudomonadota bacterium | reverse complement strand
CGTCTAAAACGGCTTTGGCTTCTTTTGAAAACTTCTTTTTCTTGAGATATTCCACCATGAAATCAGATTCAAAGCGGGCGGTGGCGTTGACTTCAGCTTCTGTGAACGGAATGAAGTGATTAACAATACTCCACTTTTTGCCGTTCCATTCTAAATCGTTTGCGCTGGCGGTTCGATTACAACGATTAAATAACATCCAAATTAAGCAATCATTTTTGAATTCATCGGTAAGTTCGCCAGTCGGTTGTAAAAATTGGTCACGGTCATTTAGCCATGTGGGTTTGACTAATCGGCGAACTGAGAAAATAATCGCGGCTTGCCAGAGGTTTTCAGCAGTAATATATATTCCGTTACCATTACTAAAAACTGATGAATAAAGTGTTGTTAGTTGCTCTGTTTGTTGTGGATCATTACCTCCGCAGTGCATATAGGCAATTGCATCATTTGACCAAGTTTTTGCTCTAGGAACTGCCGTTGCTGGAGATATTGCATTTTTCAGTGGGATTACCAATTCTTTATTCGTTTTTGGACGGTCAAACCAAACATTAAGAAATGATTTATTTGGTAGGTTATAAAATAGTTTTTCTCCGATTGGATGAGCATTCTTGTCTAACACATCAACGAGCACTTCAGTAATCGGTGTTTTCTTGACAGCATTTTGATTCGTTTCCCAAATCAAAAATCCAATCGGAAACTTTCCCGTTAAACCGTCAAATGCTTGGTTATGAACAATAAAACCACCCAAGTATTTTGCATTCCAAATTTGTCTGAATTTTTCAAAATTTGGAGCATTAACGTATTTCATGGTGCTAAACATCGCAACTGTCGCATTGGGAATTTCTTTTGAAATCCGAGCTAAAAACTGAACAAATAACTCATTGCTGGCTTTTTCATAGCCAGTCATTGTGGATGCAATTTTTGTTTTTGCTACGCCCGTTTTTTTATTTTCTTCACCTGTGACATCTTCTGCAAGATAGCCACGATTTGATGCCTCCGCATAAGGCGGATTCATCAACACTAAAATCTTTTTTCCTTCTTTGATTGCTTGTTGCAAGGCTTGGGGAATTTTACTGGTCAAACTGTAATCAATTTTGCCGTCGTTGGTGATGTCATCATTCAAATAATCATATTGAAAACGATGCGCCGCAACGCAAGTTTTCGTCGCCTTCATCACATCAACATCTGCTTGATCCAGCGTACTCATAAAAATATTGCGCGGATTAGAATGCTTCACTTCCAAATTGCCCACACCGCAACACATATCCCACACAATGTAATTTTTCTGCCAGTTTTTCCCCAACACTTCGGTTAATTTATCATAAGCTTTTTCAACAAGATGCAAAGGTGTGTAATACGCGCCCTTAAAACTGCGCTCATCCAAAGGAATTAAACTATCGCGCCGCTCCAACAAATAATTACGATACTCAGGTTTAGGCGGGCGATGATAAATTTGCCAAAACCGCCGATAACCTTCTTTATTATTCAAAACATACACTTTACCCGCCAACATAAAAGCAGGCGCACGATCCATCATCAACAACTTCGCAGGCAAATCCTGATTTGTCGAAATCTCACCATCACTCATCACATCAGCAAAAAACAATAAAGCGTAATCCTCTTCACGCACGCCATCGATTTCTTTGCCAATCATCTCAACCCATTTATCAAACACAGGCTTCAAATTATCAGGCGTAATTTGCACCCGAATAATATCGCCCGAACGGATCGCTTCTTTAACTGTAGTGATGAATTCCTCTTCATTCGTCGCAATGCGGAAGGAGACAAAATGCGTCCCAATATAAGCAGAAATCGCATCTAAAGCCTCTTTAGAATATTGACTTGCAGACTTTCCCCATTTCACCGTTTTCTTTTCCAAAAACGGCAACACGTCCGAAGTTTTCATCAACGCGGCTTTTTCAGTATCAACCACCGCCAAAAATGGCGGCAACTTTTCACCCTTGTTTAACGCATCTTGCACATAATGCAGTAATTGGGTAAACATCGCATAACTCGAATGCTTACCCGAATCCTTGGCTTCAAACCAAATTTCATCGGTGCGAATATCAATTAAGCCTTTGGTATAGCGTTTCAAACCTAAGGCTTTAATATAAATATCTTTAACGTCTTCTTCGCTTTTGGCATGTTGGAGTTGGATATAAAGTGAGGTCATTTTGAGTTCAGTAGGGGAAAAATTAAAAACACTAAATTCTTTAGTGATGTTGGGGTTTAAGATTATACAATGTTCAATGAGTAAGCGGGTTATTATCCAATATACTGAGAAACAGTATGACACTGTTATGACTCAAGCAAAAAATCCCCACCCACCCCTTGCCCCATTTCTCAATAATGTTGTAAGTTACACAAATCCTTCAATCAATCGTAGAGTTGATAGAAATTTCAATGTTGCGTTTCAGTGTGATTACACCTGCCTACCGCGCCCAATCCTTCCTACCTGATTTGGCTTTAAGCTTGTTGCAGCAAGAAGTGAAAGACTGGGAATGGTTAGTGATTGCAGATGACCTACAAACAGACTTATATGAAACTTTATTGCGCCCCCTCATCGGCAAAAAATTAACGATTTTGAGCACAGGAAAAATTGCAGCCGGTCCTTCTGTGGCGCGTAATCTTGGCTTGGAGGCAGCACAGGGAGAATTATTGTGCTGTGTTGATGCCGACGATATTATCCAACCCACTCGCCTTTCCATTTTAGGCAAATATGCCCTGCAATACGGCATCGCTTGTGACAATCACCAAGTGATTCAATATGAAACCAACGCCTTTTTAGGGCGAACCCTGCCGCCCAATACTGAAAACTGGGTCACGCTCAATTCCGCAATGTGCTGGACACTGCCTTTTTTCCCTGTCTTTCACCGCAATTATCTGCAAAAATGGGATGAAGACATTTTCTTTGCAGAAGATGTATTATTTAACCTGCGTTTGTTATATAAGTCGGAAGGCATTTATATTTATCCACAGTCCTTATTGAACTATCGAACCCATAAAAATTCAATTTGTAACACCATGCCTGAAGGCTATTTTCGGGCGAAAAACGGCTATCAAACGATTTTAAACAAGCTCAGCTCAGTGGATAAATTGGGTAAAAATATTTATTTAAATGAATGCGTGCCCCAATTCAGAGCCGATTTATTGAACATGTTTAAACATAAATTCGACCTGAACGAACAGTTTTGGAATGCTTATCAAGCAGGAAAATGTCAGAACTTCAGTGAATTTCAAGCGCAACTGTTGCAAGAATAAATTAAAAACAAGCCCCTAAATCCCCTAAAGGGGACTTTAAATATTAAAAATAATTATTTAGTCTTTAGCCCCCTTTAGGGGGAGGGCTAAATCATTAACGGTTATTTACTTTAAGAGCAATAGGTTACATACACTTTGCTATTTATCACTGTTTTTCTATTTTCTGTTTTGGTAAGTTTGACCAGCTAATTTTCTCTTTCGTGAAAATTACAGGGCTGTTTTTAGTTGCAATATTTTTATGAAAGTCAACAGTTTTATTTTAACTATATCATAACTATATGATACAACATCATAAAACAGACTATGCGACAAGTTACACGGCTCTTAAGAAAAAGTGTACAGCCCACTCAAAAAGAAACAGCAGAAAGTAGTTTAACCTAATGTTCTATAAATGAAATAACGTTAATGATTCAGCCCTCCCCTAAAGGGGGCTTAAAAATACTGTGAGTCTTTAAAAGTCCCCTTTAGGGGATTTAGGGGCTTGTTTTAATCTTTAGCCCCCTTTAGGGGGTTGGGGGCGCAGTTAGCTTTTATGATGGCTCAGTATTTTTTAGCAAACTGATTATTTCTCTCAAATCGCTTACTTGTTGTTGAAGCGAGTCAATTTGTTTATCTTTTTGTTCTAAAACAAGAAGTAATTTCTCATTTTCATGTTGAAATTTAGCAGCTTCACAAGAATAAACATTCACAATTGAATGGGTGTTGGCATGAGCATGATGGGTATTAGTAGGGTTATTGTAGTTACAGGCATTTGGACTATCTATTAGATTAAAAACGCTTTTTTCATTCATCCCAATAAGACTGGTTAATTCTATTTCAAATGTTTTGGCGATTTGTTCCAATCTTGAAAACGGAATATCTGTCTCGCCTCTCTCAATTTTGGCATATCCGCTGACTGCCATGTGCAATTTTGCAGCCATCTCATCTTGTGACCATTTTTTGAACATCCTCATGAACCTAATTCTTTCAGAAAGTTCCATTATGCACTCTCAGTGAAGCGAATAACTACTCAAACCCTTTTGAGTATAAATAGCTCAGACATCATAATAAAACCCACATGAAACTAATGGAGGTTCGTCATGTCATTATACCAATGTGGTTTTAAGATGTCATTTAATAAGCTTGCGGGTTCTTTGGGAGCTTTGCTGCTGTTGAACTGTTCGGGGGCTGTCGCTGAACAGTTTTCTGGATCATGGGGACCAACTACAACCGTTAACGGTTACACCACTACTTATGTAAATCCTCTAACCGTCTGTTTTACACCTCAAGAATGTAGTGAAAACGGCAATACAAATACTACAGATACTTCCCTTCTAAGTTCCGTAGCAAATTCTATTTACTCTTGGAATGGTAATGGTTCTATTATCAATACCAATCCAATTACTGATAGTACGGGAAACATCAGTTATCCTGATGGCATAGGGCAAGATTATGTTCAAATTCACGCTAACAGTCTCAATAATCCTGTAGCTTTTTTCCAGTGGCGACTTTCTTCCAAGAAGGGTAGCAAACTCGAATTCAAAGTAGAGACCTATGATGTTGCACCTAACACTACACCAACAATAACACCAAAAGCTACAATTATCTATGGTGTGTGGGATACGCCTATCAGCAAGAAAAGAGTTTACCGTAACGTTTCTTTACCCTTCATTATAGACCCTGCTAAAGACGGGTTGGCTAAAGATGGTCAATGGTACACTATTGCGGTTGCCTTTGATAATAAACCTGCAAGTGACTTAACGATCGTTGCCACCCCAACTACACAATCTTGTCCTACCACATATGGTTGCTATGAAACCAGTGAACTATTCTCTGGCGATTTAAACGTTGATGGCAAGATGTGGACAGGGGTTGGTTCTCTGATGACACATGGTTCTGGTGCGGGTGACTCAATCGATCAAGATGTTGTAATTGTTGAGGCTAATAAACCCACTATGTCATTATTCCAATGGAATAGAAAAAACGGCAAGAAGCTTCAGTTCAAAACGAATGGTTGTAAGTATCCCGCTAAAATTACCTATGGTGCATGGGATATACGAGATAACGATCAAACAATTTCTGCAATGCTCACTTCCACTCCTCAATACCTTTTAGGTTTAGCTGGTGATGTGCTTCCTAACAATAATTGGGTGCTTCTCAAAATCGAGAGTGATGAAAAGATACCTGATGGTTCTACATGCAGAGTTTATGTAGGAACAGAAAAAGCACGAACAAAAACACAAGGTGGTATTTGGTAAGAGCTTTATTTACAACTAGTTAGCTTATTTAGGCTTCTAGCTAACTAGTTGTTTGCTCAGAATCTATTCGCATTATCGGGAGCATTGCATGAAACATCAGTTATTTTTTACTGGATTATTAGTTTGTAGTTTTGCTGTACACGCGGAGGATGAAGATAGCAAAAAAAAGCCATCAACACCCACCGTTTCAGATACGAACAATCAAACCACGCCAGTTACACCCTCAACAACATCAGGAACTACTTCACAGGTCACTCCGAGTACAGACACTCAATCAACCCCAGTAACCAATACAGCAAGTGGCAATTCATCAACTACAACAGATTCCACAACGTCAGGAACTACTCCACAGACAACTGTGAGTGAAGATAAAACCTCTTCAACAACCACTGCGTCAACAGAGTCGGGTAATCAGAAAACCTCCGAAACTACGGTCAATAAAGACACATCAACTGCAACAAAATTTTCTTCACTGAATGTTTTTGGAATCGATAAAAATGGTAACGCTATCGATGTCTCTGGTACGACATTCGCGGGAGGTATCTCAATTGATGGGGGACAAAATTTTATTGATGCCACGAAAACAGTTGTTGGCTTGAAAAAAGGAAGCAGTATTCAAATTAGCGGCAACATCACACCCTCAAGCACGCACAAGGGTAAATCCGCTGATTTAATCGTCGTCGGTTTGTACAGCAAAGATTTAACAGATGAAAGTTGTACCCTGAAAGAAAGTGCCAAAAACTCAGGGCAACAAGCTTATTACATGGTAGTTGGACAAGGATCACCTGAATTTTACTGTAAGTGGAACAATACATGGAATGCTGCTAATGGTGAATGTAAAGATGGTCAGAAGTTTACTAGAAGTAAGAGTTCTGCTACTGACTATTACCAAGAATGGCAACAATGGGATGCAAGCCTCACCAATTTGCAAGCATCAAAATCAATAACATCTTTGGACGAAATGAAAGAAATCGCTTTGTATGTTGATAAAGGGATTTCCCATGCAGGTTTCATCTGCGTCAATTTTGGTTATCGCTTGCAAGATGGAACTGGAACACTGATTTTTAACGCTGAACCTTTGAAATTCAAAGTGTCAGAATAAACTCAGCCAAGTAGGGTGGGGGTGCAGTTGAAAAGACCTGCTAGGTTTAACCTAGCAGGTCTCATGTTTTAAGCCCCCAAACGCCGATACTTAATCCGATGTGGCGTGTCCGCAGCATTGCCTAAACGGCGATGTTTATCCGCTTCATAATCCGCATAATTGCCTTCAAACCAGACAATATTGCCTTCATCTTCAAATGCCAGCATGTGGGTTGCAATCCGATCCAAGAACCAGCGATCATGCGAAATCACCACCGCACAACCTGGGAAAGCCAAAATAGCTTCTTCCAAAGCGCGTAAAGTTTCCACGTCTAAATCGTTAGTCGGTTCGTCGAGCAGTAACAAATTGCCACCACTTTTCAAAAGCTTCGCCAAATGTACTCGATTACGTTCCCCGCCTGATAATTCCTTTACTCGTTTTTGTTGATCCGAGCCTTTGAAATTAAAGCGTCCCACATAAGCGCGAGAAGGCGTTTCATATTTGCCGACGACGATATTGTCATGCCCGTCAGAAATCACTTCCCACACGGTTTTGTTATCTTCTAAATCATCACGCAACTGGTCCACATAAGCGAGTTGTACAGTTTCGCCCAAACGGATATTGCCGCTATCAGGTTGTTCAACGCCCGCAATCATGCGGAACAAGGTGGATTTACCTGCGCCGTTTGCCCCAATAATCCCCACAATGCCGCCTTTTGGCAAAGTGAAGCTGAGATTTTCCATCAGCACCCGATCCCCAAACGATTTGGTGATATTGGTCGCTTCCACCACCAAATCGCCCAAACGTGGACCAGGTGGAATATAAATTTCTTGGGTGACATTGCGTTGTTGCACATCTTGATTTGCCAAATCTTCAAAGCGTGCCAAACGCGCTTTACTCTTGGCTTGGCGACCTTTGGGATTGCTACGCACCCAGTCCAATTCTTCTTTCATCGCGCGTTGCCGTGCGGATTCTTGCTTTTCTTCCAAGGCTAAACGACGTTCTTTTTGTTCTAGCCAAGTCGAGTAATTGCCTTGCCAAGGAATCCCGTGCCCACGGTCAAGTTCTAAAATCCAGCCTGCAACATTGTCCAAGAAGTAGCGGTCGTGGGTGACGGCGACCACTGTGCCTTTGTATTCTTTCAAGAACAATTCTAACCATGCCACGGATTCCGCGTCCAAATGGTTAGTCGGTTCGTCGAGCAGCAACATGTCGGGCTTGGACAACAACAATTTGCACAAGGCAACGCGACGTTTTTCACCCCCTGACAATTTAGTGATGTCCGCATCCCAAGGCGGTAAACGCAATGCGTCAGCGGCGACTTCCAGCGTGCGGTCTAATTCCCACGCGCCCGCCGCATCAATCGCATCTTGCAATTTAGATTGCTCTTCTAACAGCGCGTTCATTTCGTCATCGCTCATCGGCTCGGCAAATTTCATGCTGATGTCGT
>JBDLSS010000072.1:0-8093 GCA_039799345.1 Pseudomonadota bacterium | reverse complement strand
CCTGCCGCGCCTTATACTTATTCAGAAACCGTGGGCACGCCTTTCTACAATGATGCGAAATCTGTTTACGATATTGTCAAGAATTTAACAGCGGAACAACGTCAAATTGCTTTGTATTGGTCAGATGATGCGGGTAAAACGTATACACCGCCCGGACATTCAATTTCTATCTTGACCCAGTTATTGAGATCGAACAGTGCTTCTTTGGGTTTTGCAGCCCAAGCCTATGCACAATTGGGGATTGGGGTTTCAGATGCGTTTATTGGTTGCTGGCACGCGAAATATCAATATAACGTGGTGCGTCCAATTACCTATATTCAACGGGTAATTGATACCAGTTTCAACGCGAATGATTTACCTTTAATTACGCCGCCTTTCCCTGAATACACGTCTGGACATTCGGTGCAAATTGGCGTAACGGTGACGCTGTTAAATTCTCTATTTGGAAGTAGCACGCGCTTCACCGATAATACCCAAAGTTTCTTGGGCTATGTGGGACGCAGTTTCAATTCGTTTAATGAAATGGGACAAGAAGCGGCTATTTCTCGAGTTTATGGCGGCATTCATTATGCGAAAGCGGTTGATGAAGGTTTAGTACAAGGACGGTGTATCGGTGACAAAGTATTGCAGTTACGTTGGACGCAGTAATTTGTAAGGCTTAAATCGAGCAGGTTTTGAGTCTCGCATGATTAAAGACCAGACTCAAGAACTGGTCGATTTTTAAAACCGAAGCTGGTGCAGGTTTGTAACCTGCACCGTAAGGTTTCAGCTTATTCTGAAGTTCTCAAACGTTCCAGTAAAAACCTGTAGCTTGGGTTGCCAGCGGCAACCCAACGAAAATGTGGAATGAAAAAATACAATGCTTGGGGAAGTTTAAGATAATGTTGGGTTACCGATGGCAACCCAAGCTACCGAAGCTGTTTTAACTGCGCCCCCACCCCCCTGAATGGAGCTAAATCTGACTATTTTTGTCTTTAAAGCCCCCTTCAGGAGGTTGGGGGCTTGTTTTTATCAGCCCTCACGAAACTTTAAGAAAGCTTCGACTTAAACAACAGTTCGCCATATTGATAAAGTGCCAAACCGCTTAACACTACCGCAGCCCCCAACCACACATGAGAAGACACGGTTTCGCCGTTCAAGGCTTGACCCAATAACAAGGCAGTAATCGGGGTGATTAAGGTAATTAACGCGACTTTGCCCGCATCAACCCGTTGCACCACGTAGTAATAAGAAAAAAATCCCACCACTGAACCGAATATGCCCAAATAGCCAATTGCCAACAAAGCGCGTACGGGAAAATGTTGAGGCAATTCACTGCCTAAAAATATCCAAGTGATTCCGTAAAATGGCACAGCGAGCACTAAGCCGCCCGTGGTTAAAGCAATTGGGGAAATCTTCAGTTCTAAGTGCTTGACCCATAAGGTGCTAGAAGCATGCAAAATCACCGCGATTCCAATCGCGACAAAGCCCCAGACACTCTTGCTACCTTGTTGTACGTCTTGCTGGAAAATCACCGCCAAACCCATAAGCCCTAAGCCCATGCCAATCCATTGGGGCACAGTCAAGCGCGTACCCTTGAGCAACATCAAGGTCAATAAGCTGGTGGCGAGCGGCGTTAAACCGAACAATACCGAAATCAATCCCGAAGGAATAAATTGCGCGCCCCAGTAAGTTGAAAACATCGCGCCATACATCGATGAGCTAAGTGCTAGATAGCCTTGAATCGAACGGCGATCCCACGGGAATTTAATTTTCCATAAACGAATAATGATTAAACACAGTAACGCGCCCAATGCCATGCGCCCAGTCACGCCAAATAAGAAACTTCCTGTTTCATTGCTCCATTTGATTGCGAGCGGGGTGGTTGACCAGATGATAATCACGCCAAGATAAGCAAGGGGGACAGACATTTTGTAAATCTCCTAAAAGCAAAAAAGCCATAAGCGTTATGCGCTTATGGCTTTTAAATGTAATTTAAACTTGTGGTTTAATTACATAAAACGATTAAAGGTTTTCTCAACCTCCATCATGCACGCACGGGCAACTGCTGCATCTAAAATGCAGTTTTCGCCAGGTACGTCGACATAACATCAGTGAGAAAATATTCATGGACGGCATCATCTAATCTTTTAAGCAACTTGTCAACAGAGGGGGCAGCATCCCTGAATCTCCCAAAAAGGAACTTTTAATCCCCCTCAGGGAGTCAAAACTTGAACTTCACCGAATATGATTAACATAAAATTTATGAACCAATCCACCCCTGCAAAGAGTCGGAGGCGCAATTAAAATCGATAGAAATACGAAAGTTATGGATGTGGAGGCGCGATAATTTCAAAGTAATTTAAGAGCGTTTTCTGGGTGATGCGATTATTGTTATCATCACTGACCATAAAGAAAAACTGCCCTTGATGATGCGTAAGCCCTTCAAAATTATCGACATGCCAACCCAAAGCACTGTTAAAAATTGCGAGGTCTTGTACAGGATTTTCCCCGTCCTCACAGTCCACACAATGTTTCAATTCAACTTGGCGCAAACTGATAATTAAAGGTAAGAGGAGTGAAACATAAGCACGTTCCATCACTAATAATGAACCATCGGCTAAAGCTTCCATTGCCACCACCGCGCTGTTTGGGGCGGTGTGCCGTGGAAATTGCCATTGTTGTCCGTCCAGAGAAAACACGGTAATTTTATCTTGGGGCAGGTTTTTCAGCGGATATTCTGGCGTGGTTAAAATGCCGAATTCTGGATGTAAAGTCACCGACTCTAACATCTTATTATTATTTACATATAGCTTGGCATTTTGCAGCATTTCGGGCAAAGTATATTCATCAAGTTGTACGCCATCGGGACGCACCCGCGTAATTTTAGGTTTGCGTTCAAATGAAATAATCAATTCACTGTCGCCTTTGACCCCATTATTGCCATTCAGCAAACTCAAGCCTTCAGAATCGGTGCTGGCTTTGGGCAATTTTTTACCTTCAGCATCCGTCAGCACATAAGCCTTGAGCACTTCCACGTCTTTCAACACCTGTTCTTGAATAATCGGGCGTAGGTGAAATAATTCGCCCGTGTCCGAAATCGCATATAAAATCTGTTCATCTTCATCCCACGCCAAACCCGACAGCGAGGCAACTTCAATTCCATTCACCACAGGATGATTGATTTGCAACGCGCCCCGTAGGCGTATTTGCATAAAACTGTCGCCCACCGCGTGCTTTTCCCCCAATTGAAAAGCATCAGCAGCAAACGCACCGCACATCACACTGCTCAAAACACAGGCAAGGATTGTTTTCATTTATTTAACCAATTGGTTTAAATCGAAAATAGGCATCAGGATGGCGAGCACAATGCTTAAAACTACGCCGCCCATGGTTAAAATCAGCAAGGGTTCAAACAAGCCCAATAATACGCCGATTAAGGCTTCTAATTCGCGTTCTTGCGTAATTGCGGCGCGTTCTAACATTTGTTCTAAATTACCGCTCGCCTCGCCACTGGCGACCAAATGCACCACCATCGGCGGGAATAAGCCACTTTGCGCTAAAGCGGTGTGTAAACTTGTGCCTTCGCGAACTTTTTCCGTCGCTGCCACCACGGCGGAGCGCATGTAACGGTTACCAATCACTTGGCTGGTAATCGATAAAGCTTCCAACGCAGGCACGCCGCTCGCGACTAAAATGCTCAAAGTACGGGTAAAACGCGCGACATTGCTGCCACGTTCTAAGCGTCCAATCAAGGGTAAGGTTAATAAAAATCGATGCGCCCAAGATTCCACGTTTGGATAACGCAATAAATAACGCGCCCCAAAAATCATCATCACCAACACCGCAAGCAAAGCAAGTCCCCATTCACGCAAAAAGTCGCTCACCGCGATTAAGCTGCGGGTTAATAAAGGCAATTCTTGTTTAATATTGGCGAAAACTTGCACCACTTGCGGCACCACGTAAGCGAGTAAGCCCACCACCACCAGCACGGCAACGCCTGTGAGTAGCGCGGGGTAAAATAAAGCGAGTAAGGTTTTTTGACGAATGTATTGACGGTTTTCGGTGTAATCAGCAAGGCGTTCGAGCACGATGTCTAAATGTCCCGATTGTTCGCCTGCTGCCACGGTGGCGCAGAATAAATCGGCAAACACGCTGGGGAATTCGCGCAAACCATCTGCCAAACTGTGCCCTTCCAAGACGCGTGAGCGCACGGCAAGCAACATGCTTTTTAAACGTGGTTTTTCGGTTTGTTGAGAAACTGCCAGTAAGGCTTCTTCAAGGGCGAGACCTGCACGGACTAAAGTCGCCAGTTGGCGAGTGAGCAGGGCTAAATCGGTGGCACTGATGGGGACACGGCGGCGACGGCGTTGGCTGGTGGCACGAATAACTTCTTCGAGGCTTAACGGGGTTAAACCTTGTTCGCGTAATTGCTGGCGAATCTGGCGTGCAGTGTCGCCTTCTAAAACGCCTTTACGGGTACGTCCCGTTTTGTCGAGGGCAACATATTCAAAGGCAGGCATCGCAGTTTTAAAAAATTCCTGAAAAATCAGCTTCTATTTTAACGAATTTAATCCGTGCGTGCTGTATTTATCGAAATTTTGGGAAGTGCTTGGGGGAGTCTCACACCTTACAGACGACTCCCACCTATCGCCTGTAAGTTTTAGAAATTAGCAGAGCTGTTCATGTTCATAAGCTCCGCTGGATTTAGTGAGGGATAACATTGGTGGCTTGCAAGCCGTTCTTGCCAGGCTTTGCAGTAAATTCCACTTCTTGTCCTTGGGTTAAGGCTTTGGGAGTATTCTTGTTACTGACTTGAATGGTGCTGAAATGTACAAACACTTCATCGCCATTTTGGGCGGTGATAAAACCGAAACCGCTTTGTTTGTCGAACCACTTCACCACGCCCTTGCTCAAACCTTTATGTTCGTTCATGGAAACATTTTGATTGTCACCAGCCTGTGCAGCTAAAGGCATACCGATTAATAAAGCACTGGCTAAGGTCATTCCGAATACGATTTTTTTCATGTTGTTTCTCCGATTGTCACTGTGTAAGTAGGCTATACAAGTGTTATTTCATAAGTAAGTTATAGGAGAGATAACAAAAACCGTACCAAGTTCTTAAAAATAACCTAATAGCCTGATTATTATTTATTTTTATAACAAGCTACCCCTGTTTTTACGGAGAGCTTTCTCGATAATAAAAACGTCAGACTGTCATTTTTTCGCCGTTATGACTGACTATTTCTCATGAATTCACACTAAAAAATAGTAAATATCCTAGTTATTAGCATGATTTAGTTAAGAAAAAAAGCGAAAAGCGGCTAATTTTTACCATGTAATTGGTGTTGAAACAAAGAAGTCGGGAATTTTTGTGATGAACGGATAATTAACAGGCTGATTGAAATAGAAAAATCCCCTTGCGGGGATTTTAGCAGGGTCTGAGTCTTTAGCATTAAAAATGGGTCGTGCTAAAGAACTCAGGATTGTCTGAATCAAGATTTACAGGATTACCCGAATTAAGCAGGATTAAACCCTCATCCAGCTTAATTCTGATTCAGGCAATAAACGGCTAACATTCTTAGGTCGTGTCATTGCACCCCACCCTCTACCCTAAAGAGGACTAAACCTAAAAACCAGTCCCTAAATCCCCTAAAGGGGAGGGCTGTGTCAAAGATTTAAATCACGTTTTTAAATAAGTAGTTAAAGTAGATATTATTGTAACTCCCTCTTATGCAAAAACTTTGCTTAAGAGGGTGGACTGGCTAATCAGACCCATCGAAGCTGGTGCAGGTTTGTAACTGCACCGTAACGTTTCAGCTTATTCTGATGTTCTCAAACGTTCCAGTAAAAACCTGTAGCTTGCGTTGCCATCGGCAACCACAACGAAAATGTGGAATGAAAAAATACAATGCTTGGGGAAGTTTAGGGTAATAGGGTAATGTTGGGTTGCCGATGGCAACCCAACCTACCGAAGCTACCGAAGCTTAATGGCAGTGAAATGATATTTGGAACGAGAAATTTGTGTGAATTGGCGTAATTATGTAAATTGTGGTTCAGAAAAGCCTTAACTTTTATAAATTGTCCAAATATCTTTCCGCATCCAACGCCGCCATACAGCCCGTGCCCGCCGAGGTAATGGCTTGACGATAGATGTGATCACAGACATCACCCGCCGCAAAAATCCCCGTAATACTGGTTGCCGTGGCATTGCCCTGAGAGCCGCCCTGTACGCTTAAATAGCCATTATTCATCGCCAATTGATCCGTAAATAACTCGGTGTTGGGTCTGTGCCCAATCGCGATAAATACTCCTTGCAACGCAACTTCTTGAGTCACAGCAGATTCTCGGTGTTTAACCCGCATTCCGGTTACGCCTGTCGCATCACCCAGAACTTCATCTAATTCATGATTCCATAATACGGTGATTTTGCCCGCTGCGACTTTCTCATTTAAATGATCAATCAGGATTTTTTCAGCGCGGAATTTGTCACGACGATGCACCACGGTGACATGTGCCGCAATGTTTGATAAATATAAAGCTTCTTCAACCGCTGTATTTCCACCACCAATGACTGCAACTTTTTGATTACGGTAAAAAAATCCGTCACAAGTTGCACAGGCAGAAACACCTTTGCCCTTAAATGCTTCTTCGGAAGGTATGCCTAAATATTGGGCAGATGCTCCAGTGGCAATAATTAAAGCATCACAAGTATAGCTCCCAGAATCCCCTGTTAAGCGAAACGGACGGCTTTGCAAATCAGCTGTGTGAATATGATCAAACAGCATTTGAGTGTTAAAACGTTCCGCATGTAAGCGCATTCTTTCCATCAAATCAGGTCCTTGCACTCCTGCATGATCCCCAATCCAATTATCCACTTCGGTGGTGGTCATCAACTGACCGCCTTGAGCTAACCCCGTGACTAATACGGGGTTCAAATTGGCACGGGCAGCATAAACCGCAGCAGTGTAGCCTGCAGGGCCTGAACCGAGAATTAACAAGCGGCTGTGTAAACTTTGGCTCATGGAAAATCCTTAAAAAGTGAGAGAATGAAAATTGTGTGGGGCGACGAGGAGTTTTATCCAGATGCCGCCTTCGCCTTGATAATTGAGATATTGTACTGTTTTTTTAGATGATCCGTATTTTCTAACGGGCAACTAAAAACAGCATACGGCGGCAAGATTAACGCAAGGTTAAGGCAGGTTTAGGAAAATAATTCAAGCTGCATCCCGTTTATGTAAAAGATAGGTTATTCTTTCCAAATTATTTTCAATCACACCACGCACATCGGAAACTGTCATGTCAGAAAATCCCTATGCTGTTCCACAAAGTAATCTCACCTTGGGTTCTAAAGAAGAAGATTACGGGGAAATTCGGTTTTTTTCTTCAAAAGGGCGCATCGGACGTTTGCGTTATATTTCATATGTGTCAACTTTAATTTTATTGGGCATTATCATTGCCTTTGCGCTGATGGCATTTTTTGGGCTGGGTTCTAAACCCTATGCTTCTTTAGGGCATAACAGCGATCTTGTCGTTTTATTACTACCGCTGTTTTTTGTGTTGTTTTTTGTACTGCCTTCTTTTTTATTTTTAAATATCCAACGCTTACATGACATTAATCGCAGCGGCTGGTTCTCTATTTTATTGCTAGTACCTTTGTTAAATGTGATCATGATTCTTGGCTTGATGGGACAAGCGGGCAATACAGAACGCAATCAGTTTGGTGCACCGCCACCACCCAACACGCTGCTCGTTAAAATTTCAAGTGCGTTATTTATTCTATTTTGGGTATTGGGACAAGTTTCCAGATTATTAGAAAAATATCTTTGATTTGGATTGGGTGTTTTTGAGGGAGATATTAAAAGCAAATAACGCGGTTTAAATCGAGCATGAGACCTACTAAGTTTTGAAAACCTAGCAGGTCTTGAGTGCGGTACGTTTATTCCTGCGCGTCCCTTATTTCTGTTGTGAGAGAAGGTGCAACTTTATGACTTCACTTTTGCCGCCGCAGGTTCAGGCGGAATTAAGGTAATTCGATAATCACATTCTTTTTGTGGACAGACTTTTTCCGTGCCCCAACGCTTGGTGACTTTCAAAGTCAGAATTTTCCAGCC
>JBDLSS010000071.1:0-3534 GCA_039799345.1 Pseudomonadota bacterium | reverse complement strand
CACATTCTTCCACTTCACTTAAAGTTGCCGGTGGAAGTTTTGCCAAACCCATGGTTGCTTTGGCCAGCAAAGAAAGTACATTTTGTTTACTCTTTGAAATCATCATGGTAGTGATCCTGGTTTTGGTAAGCTCAATTTGCCTCGTCCTATAGGACCTGACTTTGGCATTGCGACGGTGAAACATCCGCCTAGTTTTCGATAATAGCGATGATGAATTCCTTGATGGTCAGCACGCAGGTTGGGATCTGCATGAGAAAAATCGTAGCCCAACGAACTCTCCATTCCATATTTGTGACCTAAATCATATCCTGGTGGCGCTTTTACATAAGCTTGTTTACCCAAAGCAACTTGTCGCTGTTGATGCTTAATCCATCCTTTTATGTGTGAAGGTGTATTGCTATCATTTGCCAATTCTCCCCAGCGCATTTCTTGATCAACATATGGGCATCCACATGTACACATTTTTTGTAAGCCAAGTAGATCTATCCAACCAGTTGAATTAGGGGCATACTGATAATTATTATTTCCCCCCACCAACCCAATCGGATCTTGACTCACAAACCGCCCAATCTGCGGATCATAATACCGAAACCGATTGTAGTGTAATCCAGTCTCTTCATCAAACTGCTGCCCCTGAAACCGGAATGGCTGTTCCAGCACAGGCATAGCCGTATTCTGCCACTGGTTGTAGCCATTCCCAAGCTTCAGCAACGCCGCCACGCCCCACACCTTGTATTGCGCCGCCCACACCACGTCACCGTTTTTGTCTGTCAATTCCTGCGGCGTGCCGATCTGGTCACACTGATACCAGTACGTTTCGCCATCCTGCAAGGTGGCCAGCGGCACAAAGCTGTTAGGTTCGTAAATGAACAAAGCTTGCTTGCTGCCGCGCTGGCTGTGGATCATCAAATCGCCATCCCACAAAAATTCAGTTTGGCCAAAGGCATCGATCTTGCGGGTACGGCGGCCCAGACCATCATATTCGTAACTTGTGGTTTGGCTCACGCCATTGCGCGTCACGTTGGATTGCTGCAACTGGTGGTCGTCATTCCATGTCAGTTTGGCTTCTTCGCCATTGCTGGTCTTTTTGCGGTTAGTGACGTTGCCATGGATGTCGGACTTTGCTGTTGACTGGTTTTGCGGTGTCGCAACAGACGGCCCATGGGGTCGTAATCGTAATGACTGCGGATTGCGCCTTGGCTGCGCGTGGTTTCGCGGTGCAGAATGGCGGGCGTTTTATATCGCAGATAGCTTGGGAAACGCTGATTTAATCAATTTTTTGCCGCTAGAATGATCGTAAGTCATTGATTTTCAATGCAATTATTTTTCCAAACGCGATTTAATCAGCGATTCCCTTGGTTTCGGGCGAAGCCATAACGCAGGTGGGTTAGAATAAATGTCGATAAAATAGCCCAACCAAGTCGCCCTATCCCACCGCCATAAATCTACACTTCGTTTGCGATACTTAATTTCGCCGCAGCGTAAGTGGTTATGTCATCAATAGACGAATATTGTCTTGGAAGGTTGCATACTAAAGCTAAAATAAATATACCAAGTTGCTTATCTCCACAGTCGATTTCTATTTCTGCAAAACTAACCACGTCTTGAAATTTATCAAATGAATACTTCGCCTTGGCCTTACCGCTTATTCCAAGATATTTCTCAAGTAATAACTTTGCATTATCAAAGTCACCATCCAAGTAATATCCAATAGCACTATTAAAAATGGTTCGCTTATGCGCTATTTTAAGTTTTCCATTTTCATCAAGAACATCTCTGTGAAAATTAAGAAAGTACTTTTCCCGTTTAACGGCCGTTTCATTGCGCGTGTAAGCAATGTTAGCTTTTTCGAGTATTTTTTCAATTTCTTCAAAAGGTGAGAATTTTAATCTAAGAAAACTTGCCCGCGCCAAAGATGTCTTAATGCTCTCTTCATGCTTTGGAAAGCATCCTAAAAATGAGACTTTTGCATTTTCATCAAGCAAATCTTTAAAAAATTGCAAATGCTCTTGAGCTAAGTTAGCCACCATATCTTCCTCCTGCGCTTCTTCGACTTAAGCGGCAAAAATATCCGCTGATTATGATGTGGCACATGGTCTCATTAATCTGAAAATCTATGATCCAATGTACTGGTAGTTCATCTTGTAACTACCATCGAATGCAACAAACTCTGCATGAAGAATTAGCTCTGTTTCATTATCATCTGCATCAACTAAAACACACTCAACCCCATACGTATTTGGTTGATTCATTTCAAAAACATTAAACAATGGTTTATTGACTCTTGATTCTGAATGTCTTGCAACATTCAGCGGCTTTACTTCTTGCCAATGACCAAAGTAAACGGTGATAACTTCCCTAATTTCACAAATTACTTCTTTAGAGATACCAAAATTTTTAGTTACATCGTCATCTCTCTTGGCATTAATTAATGCCAAGAGTTCGCCAATCATGGAATGGAACTTTATTTTATCCATTTATCTTCACCGTTTTGTATTATGTTTTGCATAATCTTCAATTCAATGCGAATCTTAAAAAATATTTTTATATGTAGCACACTCTCTTCTAGCCATTAGTAATAAGCCTGGCTTGCTCAAAGCACTATTTGATATCCAAAAAGTCATCATGCTCGCTGTAATAATTGAGTGCATTAATGATTTCCAGCGTCGTCGCAGTTGGTTTTTGTCGCATGGCGAGATCAACTACATCTTGAAATTGATCACCAGAATATGCATATTGAAGGTTGTTCTTAATTGCTTCTGGCGGATATATTTCCTTATCATTATCATCGACCTGTATCGTTGAATCTACAAGAACGATCTCATTTTCTGAAAAGTTATCACCGCTTTTTGTGTACACATCATATGAAATTGAACGATCAGCTTTCTCCTTTACGTAAGTGATAAGTTCTTCTAATAAAATGAATTGAGGTATGCTAAATTTTTTCATAATCGACACCCTGTAGCTCCGTCTAATTTGCCTTTGCGACCATCTTTACCGCCGCCCCATTTTTCACGCCCACCTTGGCCATCTGGGTGATATACCCCATGTTCGGTTGCATGATCTTCTCTATGTACAAGTTTTAGTCGCCCTGATTGGTCATCATGATGCCAAGTTAATCCAACCGGACTTTTACTCATATCTGGATTTTTCATCCAATTACTCAATTCTGGATTTCTTCGCAACATATTTTTTCTAAAAGCTGGATCATTGTTTAACTGTGTAATTAAATTTTTATTCGCCAATCTAAACTGAACCGCATCACTTGCATAGAGTTTATCTTTTGGAAGATCATAGTCATGGAAAGAATGAAATTTCCCTGGACATCGCCTTAGTCCATTTCTATCAACCCACCCAAGCGGATTTGGTGCATATTGCAATAAATTCGTGCCACCCAACAGCCCAATCGGATCTTGACTCACAAACCGCCCAATCTGCGGATCATAATACCGGAACCGGTTGTAGTGTAAGCCAGTTTCTTCATCAAACTGCTGCCCCTGAAACCGAAAAGGCTGTTCCAGCACAGGCATAGCC
>JBDLSS010000070.1:0-3276 GCA_039799345.1 Pseudomonadota bacterium | reverse complement strand
TATTTATCACTGTTTTTCTATTTTCTGTTTTGATAAGTTTGACCAGCTAATTTTCTCTTTCGTGAAAATTACAGGGCTGTTTTTAGTTGCAATATTTTTATGACAGTCAACAGTTATATTTTAACTGTATCATAACTATATGATACAACATCATAAAATAGACTATACGACAAGTTACACGGCTCTTAAGAAAAAGTGTACAGCCCAGTGAGTTTTTTCTAATAGCCTCAAAAAGAAACAGCAGAAAGTAGCGTAACCTAATGTTCTATAAATCAAATAACGTTAATGATTCAGCCATCCCCTTTAGGGGATTTAGGGGCTGGTTTTTAGGTTTAGCCCTCTTTAGGGGCGGCGCAGTTAAAACTTAATTGATGACACGCCCTAGAGCTTAATTCGGGAATTCGATCAATCCTGAGTTCTTTAGCACTGCTAAACAATAAAACTCAAAACCAGCATCAAACTCATCACCGTATGCAGCATAATTGTTGATGTAATTGCAGGGATTAACGCGCTCGGGGTGGCGTAATTCCGCATCAAACTCCACATTGCAAATCCCGCCAGCGGTATTAACAAGAAACTCAATAAGTTAAGTTGTGGCAACACCTTGAAATAAATCCCAAATCCCAAACTTAAAAAACTAAAAATTAGCAAAGCATCATATAAAATTTGCGCGTTCACCTGCCCCAAACGCACCACTAAATTCGCTTTGCCCACTTGTTTGTCGGCGACATAATCAGGAAACTGATTGATGTATAAAATTGCAGTCACCAGCCCCATGATGGGCAAGGCGGCAAATACAGCAATCAAATTAAAATCATGAACTTGTAATAAATATGCGCCCACCACGGGCAAAATCCCGAAATTTAACCCTACCAAAACTTCACCCCAGCCCCGACTACACAGCGCAAACGGTGGTGCAGAATAAAAATAGCCCGACAACACTCCAATCAAACCAATCCAAAAAATCGGCATTCCTCGCAGCCACACCAGCATTAAACCCAGCGCGATGCCTGCTGCTAATAAAATCATTCCATAAACATGCACTTGTTGTGGGTTTAAAGTCCCGTTTTGAATCATGCGGCTGCCACCTGCAAACGGCGTGAGTGGGGTTTGATTATTTTCATCACAATGGTTCAGGTGGTCAAAATAATCATTGAGCACGTTGATTGCGGCGTGTAGCAAAATTCCTCCCAACACAGCGGCACAAAAATAAAATGCTGAAAATTGCCTTTGTTGTTGCCACGCGATTGCCGTGCCTAATAGAATAGGCAAAATAATTACGGTAAAAAATTGGGGGCGAGTTGCTTGAATCCAAGTCCGAAAATGTACCATACATTGTCCTACAAGTTTTTGAATATAAAAAATTTTTCATAAAAAAAGGGACAAATTGTCCCTTTTCACTGATGAGTATTTTAGCAGATTCTGTCATTCATCCGCTTTGTCTAAAATCGCATGTTTCAACGCTTGCATCATCGTTGTCGCCTTGCCGTATAAAAATATATCACTCACTTTTTCCAGTGTATACAGTGACTTTTCGATATTAATCTCAATAATTTTTGCACGATTTTGTTTTGCAATGCGCGGCAAATTACAGGCAGGACGTACTTCTCCCGTCGTACCGATAATGAGCATAACATCACAACGACAAGCTTCTTGATAGGAAAGCGTCGCTTCACGTTCGGGAATGCCTTCCCCAAAAAATACGAAATTGGGTTTTAACATCCCCTGATCTTTTGGGCAGCGCGGAATTGGCGCGGTTAAATCGACCTGTTCCCTTGAATACATGCTGTGGCAAGTGGTGCAGCTTAAAGTTCGTGTATTTCCATGATATTCATAGACTTGTTTGCTGCCTGCTTCGGTGTGGAGATTGTCAATATTTTGGGTGATAATGCTTTTCACGATGCCCGCTTGTTCCAATTCTGCCAGGGCAAGATGGGCAGGGTTTGCCCGCGCTTCCCCAAAAAAATCATAAAACAAGGTTTTAATCGCTGCCCAAGAGATTTGCGGATTCTCAAAAAAATAATCTAAATCCAGCACGATCGGATCGTAATGTTTCCAAATACCTTCTTCACCCCGAAATGAAGGAATGCCGCTTTCCACAGAAATTCCCGCGCCCGTGATTACCACTGCGTGTTTTGCCTGTTTGAGCACGGCAGCGGCTTTTAAGATTTCAGCTTGCATCATCTGCATTTACGCCGTTTAACGTGAAACCATCCGAACCAATTCCATAAATTCGGCACGGGTTGCATGACGATTGCGGAACGTGCCCAGCATGGCAGAAGTCATCGTGGTGGAGTTTTGCTTTTCGACACCGCGCATGGTCATGCACATGTGTGAGGCTTGCATTACCACTGCTACGCCATAAGCATGGGTGCTCGATGAAATCGCTTCAGCAATTTGGCAGGTGAGTTGTTCTTGAATTTGTAAACGCCGTGCGTACATATCCACAATGCGTGCCACTTTGGATAAGCCCATCACTTTTCCCGCAGGCAAATAGCCGACATGACACTTGCCAAAGAAAGGTAACATGTGATGCTCACACATGCTGTAAAACTCGATGTCTTTCACAATCACCATTTCTTCATTATTAGATTCAAACAAGGCATTATTGACGATATTGTCTAAAGACTCACGATAGCCTTTGGTCAAATATTGCATGGCTTTGGCAGCACGTTCGGGCGTTCTTAACAGACCATCACGGGTGGGGTCTTCGCCAATTTGAACGAGCACCTCATGATAAGATTCTTTTAAACGGGCGGTAATGTTGTCGTCATAACTAAAAGGTTTGCTTGACATTGTGACTGCTCCACATAAGGATTTGAAAGTCGAATAAAAAAATTTAGCGAAACTCGATTGGAATAAAACGTGTTTGAGAAGAATTTCAAAATTTTAACTGCGCCCCCAACCCCCTAAAAGGGATGGCTAAATCATTATCATTATTTCATTTATAGAACATTAGGTTACGCTACTTTCTGCTTTTTCTTTTTGAGGCTATTAGAAAAAACTCACTGGGCTGTACACTTTTTCTTAAGAGCCGTGTAACTTGTCGCATAGTTTGTTTTATGATTTTTTATCATATAGTTATGATACAGTTAAAATATAACTGTTGACTGTCATAAAAACATTGCAACTAAAAACAGCCCTGTAATTTTCACGAAAGAGAAAATTAGCTGGTCAAACTTATCAAAACAGAAAATAGAAAAACAGTGATAAATAGCAAAGTGTATGTAACCTATTGCTCTTAAAGTAAATAACCGTTAATGATTTAGCCCTCCC
>JBDLSS010000069.1:0-8024 GCA_039799345.1 Pseudomonadota bacterium | reverse complement strand
ACGCCGCAGCGGTTTTGAAGATTTAATCGGTGCAGGTTACGTGGTCACGGGCGGCAGTGCCAAAATGGATGGCGTAATTGAGTTAGCAGAACGGGTGTTTCAAGCCCCCGTGCGCTTAGGCTATCCCAAATATGTAACGGGTTTAGTGGACGTGGTGCGTAATCCCATCCACGCCACAGGCGTTGGTCTACTATTATTTGGAAATAAGCATCGCCATGAACGCCTGTCCGATATTCACATTGGCGGCACGGGTGTGCGCGGTATTTGGGGACGCTTAAAAAATTGGTTTCAAGGGAATTTTTGAAGGTTTTCGCAATTCATGCGATTATAGGTTTATAAAGTGAGCGTTAAACGTAGGGTGTATAAG
This sequence comes from Pseudomonadota bacterium, assembly GCA_039799345.1. Lineage (GTDB taxonomy): Bacteria > Pseudomonadota > Gammaproteobacteria > Beggiatoales > Beggiatoaceae > JAQTYU01. The sequence continues at coordinate 7,657 of JBDLSS010000069.1, read as the reverse complement.
CGTAGCGTCATACACCTTCCTAATAATCTCAAGGGAATTTAGGGACACAGTAAAACGTTTCAGATTTAACTGCTCAAAGAAAAGTACAGTATTTTTACGCGGTCTATCGTCGGTGCAGCCAATGAGCACGTCCTTTTGAGTCGCCTCTGCTAAACGATAACCAGACTAAACGAGGAGATTTTGACGTGTTTGAACTTATGGATACTTACAGCCAAAACGCAGTGATTAAAGTTGTCGGCGTGGGCGGTGGCGGCGGCAATGCGGTCGAGCACATGTTATCAGGCAATATTGAAGGAGTAGAGTTCATTTGTGCAAATACCGACGCACAAGCACTCCGCAATTCATCAGCCCGCATGATTGTGCAATTAGGAACGGATGTCACCAAAGGCTTAGGTGCAGGCGCAAATCCTGAAATCGGACAACAAGCCGCACTGGAAGATCGTGAACGCATCATGGCTGCCTTAGAAGGTACAGACATGGTGTTTATCACCGCAGGTATGGGCGGTGGTACGGGTACGGGGGCAGCCCCCGTGGTCGCCCAAGTTGCCAAAGAACTCGGGATTTTAACCGTGGCTGTGGTGACCCGCCCCTTCCCCTTTGAAGGAAGAAAACGTGCCATTGTCGCCGAAGCAGGTATTAAAGAATTGATGCAACATGTCGATTCTTTAATCGTGATTCCCAATGAAAAATTACTGAATGTGTTAGGACGCGATACTTCTTTATTGGACGCATTCAAAGCCGCCAATAATGTGTTGTACAACGCCGTCCAAGGCATTTCCGAACTGATTACCCGTCCCGGTTTAATCAACGTGGACTTTGCCGACGTGACCACGGTCATGCAGGAAATGGGTATGGCAATGATGGGCATTGGTAAGGCAAAAGGCGAAGGACGCGCACGCAAAGCTGCCTTAGAAGCAATTTCCAGTCCCTTGTTAGAAGATGTCGATTTATCAGGGGCGCGTGGGATTTTAGTCAACATGACCGCAGGTTTAGACCTGACCATCGGTGAATTTGAAGAAATGGGCGATGTGATTAAAGAATTCGCCTCTGAAAATGCCACGATTGTGGTCGGCACTGTGCTCGATCCCGACATGAAAGAAGAATTACGTGTCACCGTGATTGCGACGGGTGTCGGTTCAACCCCCGCCGCCAATAAGCAACCTGCTCCCCGTGAAGAACGCCCCCCAATGCGCGTCATCCCCAAGCCCGAAAAAGTGGCAAGTAAAGAAAAAAGCAATGATTATGCTGAATTCGACAAGCCCACCATTGCACGGATGCGTAGCACCCCGGTTGCTCCTGCGGAAGCTTCCTTAAACGAAAATCAAAGCAGCCTGCCCTCAGATACCTATTTAGACATTCCTGCATTTTTGCGCCGTCAAGCGGATTAATTCAAGTCTTAGCGTCTCTACGAAAAGCGGTTGTGTGTGGCGATTTGACAACAAATTTAAAATTGCGCCCCCGATATGGGGGCTTAAAGATCGTGGCTTCCAAAATCATTTTTAGCGAATTTTGGAGTGCGGTTTGCATTAGATAAAAAAGAATTTGTTGCAAAAATTTACATCCTGTTGTAATAGTCATACACTGTGGCAACTGATGTGGTAGTTTTTGTGCGGCTTGTGGTAAAAAAGCTGTAATTTGCCATCCACATCCAGTAATAAGCAAGTAATGCTGCCTATTACTGCACCACCGCATGAGCAAATTGTCTTCTTACACGGAGAGACTCAATTTAAATGATCAAGCAACGTACTTTAAAAAATGTAATTCGCGCCACGGGTGTAGGCTTACACTCAGGGGATAAAGTCTATTTGACCTTACGTCCTGCCCCTGTTGACAGTGGCATTATTTTCAGACGTGTGGATTTAAATCCCCCGATGGAAATTCCCGCCCGCGCCGAAAATGTGGGTGATACTCGTCTTTCAACCACTTTGGTGAAAGGCAAAACGCGGATTTCTACCGTCGAACATTTGCTGTCCGCGCTGGCAGGCTTAGGCATTGATAATGCTTATGTCGAGTTAAGTGCTTCAGAAGTGCCGATTATGGACGGCAGCGCAGGCCCTTTTGTATTTTTAATTCAATCTGCAGGCATTGAAGAACAAAATGCACCGAAGCGTTATATTCGTATCAAGCGTGCAGTTCAAGTGCAAGATGGCGATAAATGGGCGCGTTTCGACCCGTTTAATGGCTTTAAAGTCAGTTTCCGTATCGATTTTGAACATCCTGTTTTCAAACGCAGCAGCCAATTTGCTGAAATCGATTTTTCCAAAACCTCTTTTGTTAAAGAAGTCAGTCGTGCCCGTACTTTCGGTTTTATGCACGAGATTGAATTATTACGCGAAAATAAATTAGCCTTAGGTGGCAGTTTAGACAATGCCATTGTGATGGATGATTATCGCGTACTCAATGAAGATGGCTTACGTTACGAAGATGAATTCGTCAAACATAAAGTATTAGATGCGGTTGGGGATTTATATTTATTGGGACATGGTTTGATTGGCGCATTCAGCGGCTATAAATCAGGGCACGAACTCAATAATAAATTACTGCGGACTTTATTGGCGGATAAACAAGCTTGGGAATTAGTCAGCTTTGAAGAAAATGCCAGTCAATCCAGTTTAAGCTTTTTACAGCCCTTACCTATTTCTTGACAGTGCTATTCAGACCTGTTCTTATGGGCGGCTTGACCATGACGAGCGAGCTTGAGCAAAGCCGTTTTTAAGCGCGCATGGGGTGTATTCTCAGCAACTTGTTGTAACAGCGCTATCGTAGTGGTGGAGAGCGGTTGTGGGGGAGAGAGTTTTTCGCGCTTGACAGTCATGGGCAGCAAATGCACTTTGACTTCCACTCTTTGCAGTGGAGGCAAATGCGGCATTAACTGTTGCCAACGTTGACAGATTTCCTGTTCCTGAAAGCGTAAGTGCATCGCCCAAATCGCATTATCCACATGTAAGATTAAGACATCTTGACGCAAATTCGCCACCTGACAATGCAGGTGTAAAGGCGTTGGCAGCAATTGGGGAAGCAACTGTGCCAGTTTTTGCAGGGCATCACTGTATTTATACAGGCGTTGCAAGGTCGGTGAGCTATTACACAATAATTGCTGAGTCGTCTTCATACAGATTAGGTCTACACCATGCATATTATTTTAGTGAGAAGGAATAGCGGCTCTAAACAGCTGTGGTGGGTGCTCTTAGGCTTGCTCAGTATGGGGATACTGCTGGGTGGCGTTGCCTATGTTGCCTATCGTATCGGAAAAACGCAATCTTCTTTTCAGTATAATGCGCTCAGTGTTGCCAATCCCCCCGCACAGTGTTCGCCTGCTGCGGATGAGCAAGTCAATGCCTTGGTGCAACGCATCGGGGGTTTACAAGCTGAAGTGGTTAAGCTCGATTCTTTAGGGCAGCAATTGGTACAAATGAGTCAGGTCGATAAAAAAGAATTTGATTTTTCGGCTTCGTGGGACAATATAGTCACCGAGCAACAATTAATCGAAGCCGAAGACGGGGGCAATGAAAATTCAGCCACGCCCCAACGCATGATTAAACCCAGTCATCTTGCCGAACTGGAGCTTTCTACCCAAGGTTTAGCGCGGGGATTGCGGGATCGTCAAGATAAATTTTCAGTCTTAGAAGGTTATTTATTAAATCGCCGTTTTACCGCAAAAGTCCTGCCTGTGGGTTGGCCTATCAAACAAGGCTATTTATCTTCAGGTTTTGGATGGCGTGGGGCAAATCAGCAAAGTTTTCATGAAGGCGTTGATTTGATTGCTCAAGAAAATACTAACGTGTTTGCCGTTGATGATGGCGTAATTGTCAAATCAGGGGTGATGAGTGGTTATGGTAATATTGTTGAAATCCGTCACAGTCAAACTTATTCCACACGCTATGCCCATAACAACAAAAATTTGGTGAATGTGGGGGATCGTGTGAAAAAAGGGCAAATTATCGCATTAGTGGGGTCTACAGGACGTGCCAGCACCGCACATGTACATTTTGAATTGATTGAAGCCGGGAAACAAATTAACCCCGTGCGCTATCTCAGTGCCGCCAATCAGGTGAAACTTTCTGATAATATTCGCTTATCTGAACGCTAACAGAGATAATAGCCGCTTCTTATCGGATGTTTATAACCCAATTCACGAATCATTGATTAAATTCAACAGTTTAATAATTTAATGAGTGATTTATCATTTTACTCCTCAGCAAAAGTTTTAACTCATGGTCAGTAATCTGCTTAAAAAAATCTTTGGAAGTCGCAACGAACGTACTATCAAACGTATGTTAAAAGTCGTCGCGCAAATTAATGCCCTAGAACCCAGCTATGTCTCGCTGAGTGATGAACAACTCAAAGCCAAAACCGTTGAATTTCGGGAACGCTTAGACAAAGGCACGCCGCTGGATGATTTATTGCCCGAAGCCTTTGCTACGGTGCGTGAAGCGGGCAAGCGTGTGCTGAAAATGCGCCACTTCGATGTGCAATTAGTCGGCGGCATGGTGTTACATGAAGGCAAGATTTCAGAAATGCGCACAGGGGAAGGTAAAACCCTCGTCGCAACCTTGGCAGCCTATTTGAACGCCTTGCCTGGTAAAGGCGTGCACGTCATCACCGTGAACGATTATTTAGCCCGCCGCGACTGCGACTGGATGGGACGGATTTATCGTTTCCTCGGACTCACCACGGGCGTTATCGTGTCGGGGCGCATGTCCACCGAGGAAAAAATTGCCGCTTATAACGCAGATATTACTTACGGCACAAACAACGAGTTTGGCTTTGATTATCTGCGCGACAACATGGCATTCAGCGTGAATGAACGGGTAATGCGTAAATTAAATTACGCCATCATCGACGAAGTAGACTCGATTTTAATCGACGAAGCCCGTACCCCCTTGATTATTTCAGGCCCTACCGACGACAATTCCGATTTATACCGTCAAATCAATGAAATCATTCCCAAGCTCAAACCGCAAGGGCGTGAACCCACCAAAGACGATGAAGAAGAAGTGCCTGGCGATTACTGGGTGGATGAAAAGAATCGTCAAGCGGTGCTCAGTGAAGAAGGGCATCAACACATTGAAGAAATGTTGGCAGCCGCAGGCATTTTAGGCGAAGGTCAAAGTTTATACGATGCCGCCAACATCAGCTTAATGCACCATGCGCACGCCTCTTTACGCGCCCATACGCTGTTTCAACGTGATGTGGACTATATCGTCAAAGACCAGCAAATTATCATTGTAGACGAGTTTACAGGGCGCACCATGCCGGGGCGGCGTTGGTCTGAAGGTTTACACCAAGCGGTGGAAGCCAAAGAAGGCGTACCTGTTCAGAATGAAAGTCAAACTTTAGCCTCAATCACTTTCCAAAACTTGTTCCGTTTATACAAGAAACTTTCAGGGATGACAGGAACGGCGGACACTGAAGCTTTTGAATTACAACAAATTTATGGCTTAGAAGTGGTAGTTGTGCCTACCAATAAACCTATGGTTCGTAAAGACATGGGCGATTTGGTGTATTTGACCGCTGAAGAAAAATATCGCGCGATTATTGTCGATATTAAAGATTGTATCCTGCGTAAACAGCCCGTATTAGTGGGGACGGCTTCGATTGAAAGCTCTGAAACGCTGTCGACTTTATTGAACAATGAGAAAATTGCACACCAAGTTTTGAATGCAAAATTCCATGAACAAGAAGCGCAGATTATTGCCCAAGCAGGTAGCCCTGGCGCGGTCACGATTGCGACCAATATGGCAGGTCGTGGTACGGATATTATTCTCGGGGGCAATATCGAGCCTGAAATTGCTGCCATGAGTGAAACCGCTGATCCGCTGGCGATTGCCGTGTTACGCAAAGACTGGGAACAACGTCATGCAGCGGTGTTGGCGAGTGGTGGTTTGCACATTATCGGCACAGAACGCCACGAATCACGCCGTATTGATAATCAATTGCGCGGTCGTGCGGGTCGTCAAGGAGATAATGGCTCTAGCCGTTTCTACCTGTCTTTACAAGATAATTTGATGCGGATTTTTGCCTCGGATCGGGTCTCGATGTTGATGCAAAAGTTAGGCATGGAACAAGATGAAGCGATTGAACATCCTTGGGTGACTAAGGCGATTGAAAACGCTCAGCGTAAAGTGGAAGCACGTAACTTTGATATTCGTAAGCAATTGCTGGAATATGACGACGTGGCAAACGACCAGCGTAAGGTGATTTACGAACAACGTAATGAACTGATGGAAGCTGATAGCGTTTACGAAATGATTCAAGTGATTCGTCAAGACGTGCTCACCAAGATTATTGATAGTTATGTACCGCCACAAAGCATGGAAGAACTGTGGAATTTACGCGGTTTGGAAAATGCGATTGAAGAAAATTTCGGAACGCATTTGCCGATTGCCGAATGGTTAGAACAAGACCATGACTTGCATGAAGAAACTTTACGCATTCGCATTGAAGAATCTTTGGAAGCGGTTTACAAGGAAAAAGAAGCGATTGCGGGTGAAGACGTGCTGCGTCATTTTGAAAAAGCAGTGATGTTGCAAGTCTTGGATAATCATTGGAAAGAGCATCTTGCCGCAATGGATTATTTGCGCCAAGGCATTCATTTGCGTGGTTATGCACAGAAGAATCCTAAGCAAGAATACAAGGTGGATGCCTTTGACATGTTTGAACAAATGTTAGAAAGCATCAAACTTGAAGTGATTGGGATTGTGTCGAAAGTACAAGTGCGTGCTGAGGCAGATGTCGAAGCCGTGGAAGAACAACGTCGTCAGCAAAATGTGCCGACTGAATTCACCCACGCAAGTGCCACGGAATTAAGCGAAGCCCCTGATGCGGGAGATAGCAATTCAATTCCTCAATTGGCAGCGGCACATCCGTTTACTCGCGCCCAACCTAAAGTGGGACGCAATGAAGTTTGTCCTTGCGGCTCTGGTAAAAAGTATAAACATTGTCATGGTAAACTAGCCTAACTTACTAATTTATCGTTAAAAAAGCCTGCGTGAAAACGTAGGCTTTTTTTATGGGTAAAGCATCTTAAGTTTTTGACGAAAGTGAAAATAGCAAAGCAGGAATTAGGAGTAACATAATGATAATACAAAGTTTTTAAAAATAATAAAATAGTATCTCTGCTAAAGTCTAAGAAGAGTCCAGATGGGTTCTGTACAAATTTATAGCGATAATAAACTAAAGATATACATTATAATATTACTTAGTGCTAATATAGGTTGGCTACTATAGCAAGTTGTACTTTATTTTAACTAAGTAATTATCAGGATGATTTAACATGCAATTACTCGACGTAATGTTAAGCGATAAAGTGGGTGTTTATTCATTGATTACGGTGGGTGTCACCTTTGCAATTATTGTAGGCTTAATTGGATTTTTCTTTTATAGCAGTGGTAAGAAGAAAGATAATTAAGCATTTGAGTTTTGAGGGGAATGGTTTCTGTGGTGGAAAACTGTTCCCTGATAGGTTTTCTTTTAAGTGCATCGAACCTGATTTTCTAATTTGGGTAAACCCCAATAAGGTTAGGGCGTGTCATCTCAGGCTTTCAACCCCTGCACGCATCTTCATTATTCCCTCAGTCACCGAACTCACACCCGCAAACCTCAATAAGTTTAACCCCATACTCCGTAAAATACCCATCACCAAGGCTGAATTCGG
>JBDLSS010000068.1:0-5474 GCA_039799345.1 Pseudomonadota bacterium | reverse complement strand
TATTGCTCAGCTTTTGCGCTGAGGTCTGCATGAACTAATTGCGGATGATGTTGAAATTGCGTAGGAATACTCAAGGGACGAAACTCGGCATATTCTAAAATCGCTTGTACTTGCTCTTCATAATTGAGCGTGCCCGCCACCACCACATAGAGCGTGTTTTCAGTGCGGTGAAAAATTTCTAAAAAGTGTTCTGCCAAGGCAATCGATTGGCGAAAATGCTCTAAATTTTTCAGCGGAATCGTGCCGATATGCAGATTTAAAAATTGCTTTGGGGTTTTTAATAAACTTAAATCTACGTCCAAACGGTCAAATTTCTGCAAAGTTTCCAGCAATTGGCTGAGTGTGGTGTATTGGTCTTGTAATTTATGTTCCAGCTCTTCTAAGGCTGAAAATTCCTGCCAAACCTCGCCCAATTGCTGGTTTAATGCGGTCAATTCTTCGGTAGAAATTAAATTGCGCAGTTCATTATTCGCCGAGGGTAAATTTACGGGCGCGTGTGCCAAAATCTTTTCTAAACGATTACTCGCGCTGTGGAAAACTTGCCGAAAGGCTTCCGCAGGCTGTTCATTTAATTCAGGATTAAGCACAGGTTCAGGATTAAACATCCCGCAGGCAGTTAAAGCAGTTGCTGCGTGGGGTAGGTCGTCAGTCAGCAAGTATAAGGCGACTGCTTGCATGGGTTCGGGGGTAAACATAAATGCCTCTTTTTTAACTTGCGTTAGTTTTTTTAAAAGAGGATTAAAGACTAACTAATTGTTTTTAATCTTTAAAAGAAGACCCCAATCCTCTAAAAGGAGCTAAACATAAAATCATTATGTTTAATCTTTAAAGTCCCCTTTAGGAGATTTTGGGGCTTCTTTTTGAGTGGCTTAACCTGAGAAGGATGAACCACAGCCGCACGTCGTTACTGCATTGGGATTGCGAATAACGAATTGTGAGCCTTGTAAACTTTCGGAGTAGTCAATTTCTGCACCACTCAAATATTGGTAGCTCATGGGGTCGATTAATAATTTAACCCCGTGATTTTCAACGACGGTGTCGCCTTCTTGAATTTCTTCATCGAAAGTAAAACCGTATTGGAAACCTGAGCAGCCGCCGCCTTGTACGAAAATACGCAGCTTCAAATTATCGTTCTTTTCTTCAAGAATCAATTCTTTGACTTTTGCTGCTGCACTGTCAGAAAACAATAATGGGGATGGAATGGCTTCTTCTGCACTCATTTACATATCTCCAAGTAATAAACCGCTAGTTATGCTCTCATATTGAGGACAATGAATAAAAATTTTTAAAAACCTAAAGTTGCTGAAATTTAGGATGATTTCACAAAAATGTCAAATATATTCTTAGTATTTTACTATGATAAAGTGTATTAATAAAAGCTTATTTATGAAAATAACCAAAATAGAGGTGTTTAGCTTCCCCCTTTTTTAAAGGGGGTGAAATGCTAAAAACCTTAGACACCCCACGTTTATCTACTTCTAATATGCAGCCAAATACTAAAAAATCAATTCCGCAACGGCTTACCCGTGCTCAAAGTATGCTGAATCCGTGCCAAAGTCTCAGGCGTTTGCAGCAAACGCATAAAACCCTCACGCTCTAAATGTAACAACCACGCCGCATCCACCCAACTTCCCGACTCCACTTCACCGCCACACAACGCCGCCGCTAAATAACTCGCTACTTTGTGATCGTGCGCAGAAATAAAACCACCGACTTGTAAATTCAACAAATGCGCCTTAAAACTCGCCAACACCCCACGCCCCGCCACTGCAATTTTACTCGGTAATTCAGGACGAAAACCGCTTGCCACCAAACTATGAACCCGCGCACACGCCGCATTTAACAAAGCATTGGGGTGCATCACAATCCGATCACTGGGCTGTAAAAAACCATACTGCCGCGCCTGCTCCGCACTGCTGCTAACTTTAGACATCGCCAAAGTTTCCAACACGGGACGCAATACCGCCAATAATTCCCCTTGTGGCGCACGCGATGCCGCCCGTTGTGCCAATAATTTGCAGCCGCCGCCCGCAGGAATCAAGCCCACGCCCGTTTCCACCAAACCCATATAACTTTCAAATGCCGCCACCACCGCATGACAGTGCATCAAAATTTCACAGCCGCCACCCAATGCCAAACCTTGCACCGCCGCCACCGTGGGCACATAAGCATTTTGTAAACGTTGCGTGGTCACTTGAAATTTACGGACTAAATGCTCAATCGCAGCAATTTCGCCCGCCTGCATCGTGGGCACAACTTTCGATAAATCCGCGCCCACACTAAACGGCGCGTCATGCCAAATCACCAAGCCCATAAAATCCCGCTCAGCAATTTCTACAGCACGCTGTAAACCATCTAAAACTGCCTCGCTCACGGTATGCAATTTAGTCAAAAAGCTGGCAATTAATACCCCATCGCCGCGATGCCATGCCCGCAATGCGCCATTGTCAAACACGGTTTCGCCGATTTCTGGCGGCGACTCGCCCAACAAATTCGCCTGCCCTGCCAAAGTGTGATAAATCGGCAACGTAGAACGCGCTAAATATTGTTGTTGCACTGGCGACCAAGAACCTTGCGAAGTGTGCGCAGCTTTCACTTGAAACACCCAATCAGGCAAAGGCACGGCGACAGCAGTTTTGCCCTCCGCAATTTCTTGCTGCAAAACTTGCGTGATTTGTTCCCAACCAATCGCTTGCCACAGTTCAAAAATGCCTTGTTGCCACGCAAAACCCCAACGCAAGGCTAAATCCACATCGCGCGCAGTGTCGGCAATTTCTGCCAAATGCACCGCCGCATAGTGCATAACATCGCGCTGAATTGCCCATAAAAATTGGGCTTGTGGATGGGTGCAAGCCCGTAACGCGGTGAAACGCTCGCTGAGATTGGGCAAGGCTAAAATGCGGGCAACTTCGGCATCAATGTCGGTGTTTGCCGCCCGATAATTGCCCAGCGTGGGGTCAAACACTAAAAACTGCGATTTTTCTTTACGATAAACTCCCGCCTGCGTTTTTTGCCCCAACGCGCCATTTTCGACCAAAGCCTGCAACCAGGTCGGCACTTGGTAAAATTCTCGCCACGCATCTTGGGTTAAATTCTGCGCTGCCCCACGAATCACATGGCTTGCGGTGTCTAATCCAACTTTATCCAAAGTGCGAAACGTGGCGGTTTTTGCCCGCCCGAGGCGCGTGCCTGTGAGTTCGTCAACGGTGTCAAAACCGAGATTTAAACGTTGTGCGTGGTGCAAAGTAATCACCAGCGAAAACACCCCAATACGATTGGCGATAAAATTCGGGGTGTCTTTGGCGCGTAATACGTTTTTCCCCAAACTACCGACGAGAAAATGTTCTAAATCATCCAACATTTCCACATCGCTGGCGGACGCGACAATCAATTCGACCAAAGATAAATAACGCGGCGGGTTAAAAAAATGAACTCCACAAAAACGATTTTGCAATTCCACAGGCAACAGTGCGGATAATTGCGCCAAAGCTAAGCCTGAAGTATTGCTGGCGAGTATGGTTTCTGTGGATAAATACGGCAGGATTTTGTTGTATAAAGCCTGTTTCCAATCCAAACGCTCGGCAATCGCTTCAATCACTAAATCGCAGTCGGTCAATTGGGCTAAATCATGGTCATAAGTCGCGGGAATAATCTGGCTTGCCTGTTGCGGGCTTGCTAAGGGACTGGGTTCTAGGCGGGTCAATTGCTGAATCGCTTGCTGCACCGATTGATAGGGATTTTCGCCCGTGGCACTGAGTTCAAACAGCAGGGTTTTGACTTTGGCATTGACTAAATGCGCGGCAATTTGCGCACCCATCACTCCCGCGCCCAGCACCGCGACTTGACGAATATGAGGTTTACGCATGAAAATTCCCCAATGATGACCGATGGTCTTTTAAGCTTAGTGTAAAATAGGGGAGCTTGCTGTAGGCGGGACTAATCAAGTGGGGTGTAGGGCTTTCGTTGACAAGCCAAGCTATGGGGTAACGGCTAAGGACTGCCAATCCTTTTAATTAACTTTGAGATGAATTTTTCATCAATGCAATAATTTCTTTCAATTGCAAAACTTGTTCATTTAATTGATTAATTTGAGTATTTAATAAGCTAATTTCTTTATCTTTTTGTTCAATAATTAACTGATATTTTTCTATTTGAACTTGGCTGTCGCTTGAAAAGTTGTTTTGATTATGATCACTTTTCACGGTTTTTACATTCTGACAAAACACGTTTTTTTCACCAAAACTCAATAATTCTAAAGTCTCTATTCCAAGTATTTGAGCAATTTCTTCAAGCCGATTCATTTGTAAGTTAGTTTTTCCACGCTCAATATCTGAATATCCCTTCACTGACATTCCCAACTTTTCCGCAATATCTTCTTGCGAATAGCCTTTTAATTGACGCATAAATTTTACCTTCTCAAATGTCTTCATAAATCAGCACTCTTGCTTCATGAAATCCCAGTAATACTGGGTGTTTTATAAACACTATACGGATTAAAGTCTAACAGTGACTTGAGTTTAATTCAACGGCTGGTTTCATTACTGGGAGGCTTTATTATGAAATATTTAACGTTTATTGGGTTGGCGGCTTTTGCACAAGGGGCGGTTGCAGCGGATTATACACCCTTATTTGATCCATCAACCATGACACTTGGTCAACAAGTTGGTGAATATTTGGAAGTCAGAGACTATTGTCCCAAAAGTAGTTGCACAACTACTGAAAGACAGAAATTTGTGACTGCAATTGCAGGTAGAACGGGTAGACTGGAGATTCCTGTTACTGCTGGCAATGACTTTGAAATTAGTATTAACATGGGAGCATACAGTGCTTGCTATGGTACTGATTTTACCGTCACTTTATACTTGTCAGACAATACATCCCTACCACTAGACATCCGTGGGTGTGGTACAAGTCTATACTACCCTGGTGGTTCGGGTGACAGATTAAATTGGGTGGTCGGTGTTAATGACCTCCGTTTGATTGCAACACAAGGTGTATTAACTGTCAGTGCAAATGATACCTTCAGTAAAGCCAAGTTAAACCTAACGGGAACTGTGACTCGCATTGTCATCTCGAAAATCACTGCAACAGAAGAATCTCTCTTTGACATCAGAACAAGAGGTATTCAAAAAACTGGCGCAACTTCTTGTCCCACGACAACAACCTCCACACAACCCACTACGACTACAACAGGCAACTGCACCGCAACGTATAATGCAAGCACGGGCAGATTAGCAGTGCCTTGTGTGGCTGTTCCTGTGACACAACCTTTTGGGGGCACACAAACAGTTAATTACAGTATTGAAATGCAACAACGGGCTGGTGGATTTGTCTTTGATTTAGATTTGAATACGGTCAAACCGCGTTAATTGTGAAGACCTGCTAGGGCGTGTCATCAATTAGGTTTTAACAGAAAGTAGTGCGTTTAAAAACCTTTAAAGAAGCCCCCAACCCCCTAAAGAGGGCTAAATACA
>JBDLSS010000067.1:0-9254 GCA_039799345.1 Pseudomonadota bacterium | reverse complement strand
CACCGCCCACGTCCACGGTTTGAATCGGCGCACCTAGGCTGCGTAATTCCGCATAATAACGCCCAGCTTCGCGTAAGGCTTTCTGAATATCGCGAATGTTGGCAATTTGTGAGCCGACGTGAAAGTGCATGAGTTGCAAGCTGTCAATTAAGCCTGCTTCTTTAATGCGATTCACCACTTCTAAAGCTTGTGCCGCAGACAAACCGAACTTGCCTTTTTCGCCGCCCGTATCCTGCCATTTGCCTGTGCCGCGTGTGGCAAGACGCACTCGAATCCCAAGGCGTGGAATCACATTCATCGATTTGGATTCTTCAATAATTAAATTCAGTTCTGAAGATTTTTCAATCACGATGTGCGGACGCAAGCCCAATTGTTGCCCAATCAGTGCTAGACGAATGTATTCGCTGTCTTTGTAGCCGTTACAAATAATAATCCCATTTTCGGGTGCAACTCCTAACACAGCCATCAATTCGGGCTTGCTGCCTGCTTCCAAACCCACTTTGCCATTTTTTAAACTCAGAATGTCTTTAACTACATGGTGTTGTTGGTTGACTTTGATCGGATAAACGGCGGTATATTGGGCGTGATAATTTTCTTGTTGCATTGCCAGTTCAAAGGCAGAACATAAGGTTTCTACACGACGGCGTAAAATATCCGAAAACCGCACCAGCACGGGAAAAGATAAACCATGCGCGGAAAAGGTTTGTGCGAGTTCGTAAAGACTGACACTGGGCTGTCCTTCTACAGGAGAGACCGCAATTTCTCCCGCAGGATTGATGTCGAAATATCCACCGCCCCAATGATCAACGTTGTACAGTGCGCGTGCTTGAGCAATATCCCATGAATTTGATGACATAGTGACCTAAATTGAGAGTGAGTAAAATTGTGAGAAAGTGTTTGAACTGCGCCCCTAAATTCCTCAAGGGGAGGAACGTCTCAAAGTCTGTTGCAACCGATTAAAGAAGCCCCTAAATCCCCTAAAGGGGACTTTAAAGACAAAATCTTTTATATTTAGCCCCCTTTAGGGGGTTGGGGACGCAGTTGAGTTTTAAATCTCCCGCATTCCGCTACGCTACATACGGATACGGGCTATATTTTAATCTTTTAAAGTGCCCTTTAGGGCATGTCATCAATTAAGTTTTAACTGCGCCCTAACCCCCTAAAGAGGACTAAACCTTAAAACCAGCCCCTAAATCCCCTAAAGGGGGCTTCTTTAAAGGTTTTTAAACTCGCTACTTTCTGTTAAAACCTAATTGATGACACGCCCTAATGGCGGTACAGTGACAGTCAAAATAAAAACGACTTGGCATGGTGATTTACCACGACACAAGTCGCTTGGGAAGTCTTGGGCAAGTGCGGTACTTATGATTGAACAGTGCGCCAAGTTCCATCAGGTTGGCGACATGCTTTTCCGTAAACCGTTTCACGCTTTCCATCGACCACCGCCTTCATGCTGTAATCGCGGCAATATTGTCCCGCACTGGTTTGATAGGTATTTGTCGGCGTTACTGTATATTGTGAATTCGTGTTTGGATTTGTCCATGCAACAGGCTGTTGGTCGCGAGCCGTTTCTAAACTGGAGGCTGTTCTTTGGCGATCCGTTTCATCCATCGAATTACCAATTGCGCCCCCCAAGGCAGCCCCTGCCAAAGCACCGACAATCGTCGCCACAATCTTGCCACGTCCACCACCGACATTAGAACCCAAAGCACCGCCTGCAATTCCTCCGAGTACTGCGCCTGTCGCAGAATTTGAAGGACCCATTCCGGGCGCGCAGGCTGTCACCAACAAACTAGATAAGACAATGCCGCTTACCATTTTAAAATTCATGATCTATTCTCCTTAAATTTTGTTGCGATAGTGTGAATACCGTTAGAACATTATTCTACGCGAAAGCTATTCTCGCGTGCATTAGCTTTAGCAATTATCCTACCATACCTATAATTTGCCTGTTTTTTAATGTAAAAATGGGGGTATTCTATCTGAATTCTAGCAAGTAACCATATTAAATATAGTGCTATATAGGTGATTCATGCGCTGATTTAAAAAATTCACCACATTTCGCAATACTTCATACAGACTACATGTTTCGAAGAATATTAATAATCATTCTTCTGTATATGTATTCCGCAATTTCACAGGCGCGGATTGATGACCGCGTATCCGCAAATTCAGCATTTCCACCATCACCGAAAACGCCATCGCAAAATAAACGTAGCCTTTGGGAATATGAAAATTCAAACCTTCCCCAACCAAAGTCATGCCGATTAACAGCAGGAAACTCAGAGCCAGCATTTTCACTGTGGGGTGGCGTTCCACAAAATTGCTGATTCCACCTGCGGCAAACAGCATAAAACCGACGGCTAACACCACTGCGGTAATCATGATTTCGATTTGCTGTACCATACCGACTGCGGTAATCACTGAATCCAACGAAAACACGATGTCAAGCAGCATGATTTGTACAATCACTTTGCTGAAAGAAATAGTGCTGCCTGCCGCTGCATGTTCATTGTCGCCTTCTAATTTTTCATGAATTTCTAGCGTACTTTTGCCCATCAAAAATAAGCCGCCAAAAATCAGAATTAAACTACGTCCTGAAATTTCATTGCCTAACACACTGAATAAAGGCGTGGTTAATTTCATAATCCACACTAAAGACAGCAATAATAAAATACGTGTGCCCATTGCCAAAATTAGCCCCAAATTGCGGGCTTTGGCTTGTTGTGCCACAGGTAGTTTTCCCGATAGGATAGAAATAAAAATAATATTATCAATCCCTAACACAATCTCTAAGGCGGTCAAGGTCGCCAAGGCAATCCACGCATATGGGTCAAATAACCATTCCATAATTTTTTATCACCTTTCCGTTTTAGGAGTTACGCAGTTGAATCGGTAACTGTTTAATTTTGCTGGAAACAATATTGTACATTGTATAATCCTAGGGCGTGTCCTCAATTAAGTTGTAACAGAAAGTAGCGCGTTTAAAAACCTTTAAAGCAGCCCCCAACCCCCTAAAGGGGGGCTAAACATAAACAAGTTATTTAATGTTTAATGTTTTAAGTCCCCTAAAGGGGATTTAGGGGCTGGTTTTAAAGTTTAGCCCTTTTTAGGGAGGTGGGGTGCAGTTAAAACTTAATTAATGACACGCCATAACCCATTGTAAATATAAATATAATTATTATTATTTCAATTGCGTAACTTCTAAGCTGAGCTATTTAAGTCACAAGGAAAGATTTATCCAATTCCACTGCGGTGGTTAAAGTCTCAGTCAAGGTTTGGGAGCTGATCCAGGAAATTTTTAGGGTTTCACTTAACATTTTGTATTGCAGAACTTCCTGCATCAACAAGTAATTTTCCCGTTTAACATTATTGTAATCGGGATAATACTCGACTTCGCTGTTGAAACGGCGCATATAGGTTTCATAAACAATCGGTTTCCAATGCGAGGGATCGTTATAATAAACGCCTTCAAAAGTTTGCATAAAACGATAATCCACTTCGCAAGCGCGTTCAACACAGTGAATTTGGGTGGCGAATGAGCCTGTCAACCCAATATTGATAATGATGTAATCCTCCTGATTGAGTACATCAAATAAACTGCCTGCTAAAAAATCGTTGCGAGAATAATCTAAATTCAAATACCGTAAATAATCGCTGGTATCTACTACGCTCCACATTGCATCAGGTGTGCGATATTGCGTGTGG
This sequence comes from Pseudomonadota bacterium, assembly GCA_039799345.1. Taxonomy (GTDB): domain Bacteria; phylum Pseudomonadota; class Gammaproteobacteria; order Beggiatoales; family Beggiatoaceae; genus JAQTYU01. The sequence continues at coordinate 5,546 of JBDLSS010000067.1, read as the reverse complement.
TGTAAGCGTACTTCTTCGGAAAATCGCCCCACTTCAGAATGAGAAAAACTACGGTGAAAAATTCCACTGAGGATGAAAGAACGAAAGGTATAGGTCGGAACAATGATGGTTTTAGGATGATAAAGACGCGATAAACTGCTTAAAATTTCGCGTGTTAATGCTTGATAGCTCATTTGTGTCACAAGCTGTAATTCTTTTAGGGCGACATGTAAAAATAGAATGCGGTTGTTTGGGATGGCTAATCCACCAAGCAGGAGGTCCATAGTCAATAACTATCTCTTTAATTGTAAAAAATGTACTGCACCCATGAAAGGAGCAGGGTAGGGAATAGATGCTATACCCGATTGATTTAAAATTTCGGGAGAGGAGGCACAATAATGTTGAAGTTATAGAACCATAAAGTACGCAACTCGCTTGCATCGTTATTAAGATTATCCAAAAAGTCGAAATAACTCTCCTTAAGCTTAATAAATCACTGTCGATAACGATTCAATAATACCCCTTGTTTTAGAAAGTACCAGAGTCTTTCTATCAAATGCAAGTGTGGACAATACGCGGGTAAAAACACTCATTTAATTCGAGATATGGCTAAATATTTTGTAACTATTTTAGGGCGTGTTATCAATTAAGTTTTAACTGCACCGCAACTCCCTAAAGAGGGCTAAACCTTAAAACCAGCCCCTAAATCCCCTAAAGGGGACTTAAAATATTAAATAACTTGTTTGTGTTTAGCCCCTTTTGGAGCGGTGGGGGCTTATTTAAAGGTTTTTAAACGCGCTACTTTCTGTTAAAACTTAATTGATGACACGCCTTAGCCTGATAATCACGTACATTATCGCAGATATAGTAAATCAATCCCAAGAAAAGCCTATCCAGCATGGAAAATAGAGCCAGAGGAGTTGATGCGTTTAGTGAAGAAAGAGTCAGACGCAAACAAGAGAGTGTCTATTGATGAAAGTGATATAGCAGAACAGCTACAGCAAGAAATTTGAGAAGACAATCAGTTAAAGCTTAACTTAATGGCAGTGAAATTCTGTTTGAAAACGAGATAAGAATATATACCATACGATAATTAAGCTATTTTTTCTTAGATGAGAACGCCGCCGCGCCACATACCAATTGCAACACAAATTCAGTACACTAACTCATTTCAATTTTTCACAAAATGAGCACGTATGAGCACCTTAGAAAAACCTTGGAGCGGGCGTTTTACCGAGCCTACAGATGCCTTTGTCGAAGCCTTCACCGCCTCAGTGAGCTTTGATCAACGTTTATATGCTTACGACATCATGGGTTCTATCGCCCATGCGAAAATGTTGAGCCGTGTCGGGGTGTTGACGGCGGATGAATGTCAACAAATCGAAACGGGCTTGCGTGAAATTCAGCAAGAAATCGAAAACGGCGTGTTGCAATGGTCAATTGCGCTAGAAGACGTGCACATGAACGTCGAAACCCGTTTGACCCAAAAAATTGGCAATATCGGCAAGAAATTACACACGGGGCGTTCTCGCAATGACCAAGTCGCCACTGATATTCGCCTGTATTTGCGCCATGAAATTGACTTAATTATTGAAGCTTTAACCCGCTTGCTCACCGCCTTGGCTAATCGTGCCGAGCAAGAAGCGGAAACCATTCTGCCCGGTTTCACCCATTTGCAAAGTGCGCAGCCGATTACCTTTGGACATCATTTATTAGCGTGGTGTGAAATGTTAATGCGCGACCGTGCACGCTTACAAGATTGTCGCAAGCGCGTGAACAGTATGCCTTTGGGCGCGGCAGCTTTGGCAGGCACAACTTACCCAATTGATCGTTATTACACTGCCGAATTATTGGGCTTTGAAAGCGTTGCTGAAAATTCTTTAGACGCAGTCAGCGACCGCGATTTCGCGATTGAATTTTCCAGTGCCGCCTCTTTAATCATGATGCACTTGTCACGTTTTTCAGAAGAATTGGTGCTGTGGTCCTCTTCGCAATTCGATTTTATTGAACTCAGCGATGCGTTTTGCACGGGTTCATCCATCATGCCGCAAAAGAAAAATCCTGACGTGCCTGAATTAGTGCGCGGCAAAACCGGGCGGGTGTATGGGCATTTATTCAGTTTATTAACGCTGATGAAATCCCAGCCTTTGGCATATAACAAAGATAATCAAGAAGATAAAGAGCCTATTTTCGACATCGTGGACACGCTGAAGGGCAGTTTGCGGGTCTATGCCGACATGATTCCGAGTATGCGCGTCAAACATGAAAATATGCGTAATGCGGCGTTACGCGGTTTCACCACGGCGACCGATTTAGCGGATTATTTAGTGGGTAAAGGCGTGCCTTTCCGTGATGCGCATGAAATCGTTGGGAAATCGGTGCGGTACTGCGTGGAAAATCGATGCAGTTTGGAATCTTTAAGCTTGGAATTATTACAAAGCTTCTCCGATTTAATTCAAGCCGATGTGCACGCCGCTTTGACCTTGGAAGGTTCAATCGCTGCCCGTAATCATGTCGGGGGCACTGCGCCTGTCCAAGTTCGCGCCGCGATTCAGCGTTTACGTAGCCGTTTATAAAATGCGTTCCCCCCTCACTCCCTCACGCACGCGGGTTAAAATTTGTGGTATCACCCGCATTGAAGATGCGCTACTTGCGGCAAATTTGGGCGCGGACGCTATTGGCTTGGTATTTTACGCACCCAGTCCGCGCGCGGTACACATCACCCAAGCGCGGGAAATTGTGCAGGCTTTGTCGCCTTTTGTAACGAGCGTCGGTTTATTTGTGAATGCGGAAGTTGCTGAAGTACAAGAGACTTTGCAGGCAGTGCCGCTGGATTTATTGCAATTTCATGGCGAAGAGTCGCCCGCCTATTGCGCCCAATTTAATCGCCCTTATATCAAAGCCATCCGTATGCAAGCGTCTACTGATTTAGCACAGTTGGCGCAGGAATATGCGACGGCGCAGGCTTTATTATTAGATACTTATGTGGCAGGGGTGCAAGGCGGCACGGGGATTGCGTTTGATTGGCGACAAGTGCCGCGTGAATTTTCAAAACCGCTGATTCTTGCAGGCGGTTTGAATCCTGAAAATGTGCAGGCGGCAATTTCACAAGTGCGTCCGTATGCGGTCGATGTGAGTGGCGGGGTTGAAGCGAGCAAGGGCATTAAAGACCCTGAAAAATTAATAGCCTTTATGCGAGGTGCAGGCAATGACAATCAATAGTTTACTTTCAACGCCCCAAAGTTTACCTGATGCGCAGGGACATTTCGGGCGGTATGGCGGGCGTTTCGTCGCTGAAACCTTGATGCAGCCTTTAGAAGAATTACAACAGGCTTATGATCATTATCGCAGTGACGCGGGCTTTGTGGCGGAACTCGATGAAGATTTGCAGCATTATGTGGGCAGACCTTCGCCTTTATATCATGCGAAACGCTGGTCTCGGATTTTGGGCGGGGCGCAGATTTATTTAAAACGTGAAGATTTGAATCACACTGGCGCGCACAAGATTAACAGTGCTTTGGGGCAAGCTTTATTAGCCAAGCGCATGGGTAAATCTCGAATTATTGCGGAAACGGGCGCGGGACAACATGGGGTTGCCAGTGCGACGGTGGCGGCGCGTTTGGGTTTAAATTGCGTGGTGTACATGGGTTCGGAAGACATGAAGCGTCAAACCCTGAATGTCTATCGGATGCGTTTGTTGGGTGCGGAAGTGCGGGCGGTTGAATCTGGCTCGAAGACTTTGAAAGACGCGCTCAATGAAGCGATGCGCGACTGGGTGAGCAATGTCGATAATACCTTTTATATTATTGGTACGGTTTCTGGGCCACATCCTTATCCTGCGATGGTTCGCGATTTTCAGGCAATTATCGGGCGTGAAGCCAAGCAGCAATTATTGACCATGGAAGGACGTTTGCCTGATGCTTTGGTCGCTTGTGTGGGCGGCGGTTCTAATGCAATGGGCTTATTTTATCCGTTTATAGGCGATAAAGAAGTGGTGATGTATGGCGTGGAAGCGGCGGGTAAAGGCATCGAAACGGGTTTACATGCGGCGGCTTTGTGTGCGGGCACGACGGGAGTTTTGCACGGTAATCGGACTTATCTGATGAGTGATGAGGATGGTTTGGTGATTGAAACTCATTCGATTTCTGCGGGCTTGGATTATCCCGGTGTGGGCCCTGAACATGCTTGGTTGAAAGATACGGGGCGGGCGCATTATGTGGCAATTAAAGATGATGAAGCTTTAACCGCGTTTCATGATTTGACGCGAATTGAGGGCATTATGCCTGCTTTGGAATCGAGTCATGCTTTGGCGTATTGTAAGAAGCTCGCGCCAACCATGCGTAAAGATCAAATTATCATCGCGAATCTGTCGGGACGGGGGGATAAGGATATTCACACGGTGGCGACATTGGAAGGGATGCAGTTTTAGGGGGTTGAACCACAGTTGTTAGGTGTAGGTTGGGCTGCCAACGGCAACCCAACTTTTTCCTTAGGAATAAGACAGCAGTTCAAAATAATGAGGCTAATGAAATGACTGAAAAAGACGATTTTAAAATAAAACTAGCCAGCTTTGTGAATGAATTAAAAGCTCATGTCAGTATGGAAAATGGTCAATGGACGATTAAAGGTTTTGTTGATGTGTTCAAAAATATTTACACCATTTCGTCTGACACGAAAATTATTTCAAAAATTCTTGAAATTCATCTATTTCCAAAGATTTTGCAGTTCGCACAATCTCATGGTTATAAAGTAGTTTTAGCAATACACCAAAATTATTATCCTGATATTTCTTTTGTGAAAGCCAGTGATGAATCCATCAAATTTGCATTAGATTTTAAAACTAGCTACAGAAATCCAGAAAACCCATCTTTATGCAATGGCTTTACACTGGGTTCACACGGTGAATATTTTGAAAATCGTACCAGCACTAAAAATATTCAATTTCCCTACAACTCATAGTTAGGACATTTCTGTGTAGGTATTATTTATGACAGAGTGGACGGGGCAAGTATTGATGAAACCCTAACTTATCATGAAGATGAATTGCATTCGATAGCATCAGTGGTGCAAAATTTTTGTTTTTTTATTGCTGAAAAATGGCAGATTGCCAGTGACAAATCTGGCAGCGGCAATACCGCCAATATTGGCAGCATCAAGAATATAGCTGATCTTATTAATGGGCAGGGTATGTTTGCAAAGCTTGGGGAAACTTGGTTTGACGAATACTGGATGAATTACAAGAAAATTACGATTGCAGATGGCAAGGGTGGCACGAAAAAAATATCGACCTTGAAAGAATTCGTAAACTATAAACAAGGTGATGTCTCTTTGATTGTGAATAGTGTGAACCAGAGGAAGCGCAAGAAATGAGCATTTCCAAAGTGGGTATTCCTCCGATTAAATCCCAAGGCATAAAAACCAAGTTAGTACCTTGGATTCGTAGCATTATTCCAGATAATTTTAACGGTACTTGGGTTGAACCCTTCATGGGCACGGGCGCAGTTGCCTTCAATATCGCCCCGAAAAGAGCCATTTTATGCGATAGCAATCCGCATTTAATTAATTTT
>JBDLSS010000066.1:0-4214 GCA_039799345.1 Pseudomonadota bacterium | reverse complement strand
CAAAACCTTTGCGACGCTCTTCGACCGCAATCGCGGTAATTGGTGCAGTTTGGTCGTGGAATTCGCGCACTTTGGTTAATAACATCACGTTATTTTTATTGCGCACGGGAAACCACTGGCTAATTCGCCCTTGATTATCGCCCACGAGCAATGAAATATCAGAAGCTAAAAATACCAAACTGGTAACTTTATTGCCTTTTTCGACCACAGGTAATTTTTCAATGACTTGGGGCTTGGTTTTGTCTGCCACATCCAAATGCCACAATTGACCCGTGCCATCCACTGCATATAAAGTTTGTTGTTCTTTATCGAGTAATAAATGGCTTAATTCATCTTTGGGGTCTAGGGCTAATTCGCCCCCTGTTTTTTCAGTGGTGACGGATTCATCAATAAAAGAAACTTGTTTAGTCAATCCCGTAATCACTAGGCGATGATCAGCGGTGACTGCAATCAAGGTATTCGCTTTTTCCCCAATTTGCAGCGCGAGTTGTAACACCGCATTGCCTTTTTCATCGATGACAATCGGGGTTTCCCCTAAGGGATATTCTAAGCGAGCGGTAATCACGGCTTCATCTTTGGGATAAGTGATTTCGTAACTATGACGCACCACCAGCACCTTACCATCACTCAAACCAAAAGCCACCACCCGACTGGACGCATCAGAACTGGCGAAGCTTGTGATTTTAACCCCTGCTGGCAAGGGTAAAGAATGATTTGCGATCACGCTACCGTCTTTGGTCTTGAAGAAAATTGTCCGACCTTGATCAGTAAAGCGCACAGCAATCTGACTTTTCTCTTCTGTCGCAATATGTAATGTTTTTCCTGCGTCAGTGGCGGGTGTAATAAACTGCCCACTTTGCTGCATACTTGCAGGTACTAACAAAGGATAAACGACATACAGCAGATAAAAGAAGATCAGTAAAATTGCAAAAATGACGCTGATACCCCCCACCGTCATTGCATGACGGGTGATTTTATCTTTAAGCATACGCCAATGACGCAGGCGTACTATGGCAGGGTCATTCAGTGCCGATAGGACAGGAGAATTATGATCTGATTTTTGTATGTTCATCCAAATTTTCTTTATGGTCTGAAACCTCCCCCTGCGGAGGGGGAATTCAATTGTATCCACATGCGTGAGCATGCTGTCATTTTCGGTAAGCTCTTCGTTTACGGAGAGGTAATCCAGAAACCTCATATCTGTCAATGGTTTGCTCACTCAACAGATGCGCTGTGGATTGAAACAAAACTGCTTTGTGACAAGGCTATGAACCTAGATATTCGCCTAGGTCTACCACAACACAGCTTCCCATTATGAGCCTCAAATATGTCACGAGTGTGTAATTTATTACACTGCAACACACAAATTCACAAAAAAACTGCTTAAGTCTCCTAAAAATATTAGCTTGGCAGTGGCATGATTTTCGCGGGACAACGTACTAACCCTTGATCGTTTTATTCTCGGGTTCTATAGGAGCGGTTGCTGTCGTCATATTGGGGTCAGACACAGGCATAGGGACTGCATCAGGGATAGTGCAAGGCACGGAGGATACCAAATTCATTTCTGGCAAAGGCGCAGGTTTTGGTACAGGGACAGGCGTGCTTGCTTTGGTATTGTCGACAGGGTCGCGAGACGGTGGCAATAAATTTTTAATTAAGCGATCTAGAGTTCCATAGAAGAAATCTACACTATAACCTGCGAGAAATCCTAAGGCTGCGGCTGAAAAAGTGGCATTTTTAGGAGCTGCGCCAGAAGCGGTTTGGGCGGCCTCCGTCACCCCTGAAATCACACCGGGATCGAATAAGTTCACAATCAAGCCGCCTGATAACGCGCCCATGAATAAACGTAATCTATCCGTGGTCATTTTGCTAGGTTCAAAAGTGCGATTGGTATGGCACTCGTTCAAGGCTTTGTAAAGGTAGATTAACGAACCAATCGCCCCAAACAAGAAAGGTTCCATATAGTGAATGGTGTTTTGCCCGCCGAATGCACGGAAATAAAACATCAAACTCACCAGTGCAATAGCAATCCATAACATTTGGCGAAAACAATTGCTTGCGACGGAAGCATCACCCAAGATATATGCTGCAAAGCGAGATTTACGGACGACAGGATAATCTTCCGACGTGGCACGTAAAGTTTCACTGGTCACAGGGGCGACTAAAACCGCTAATTGATTGTAATGCCACTCTAGTTGCGCCTCGGCATGGCACAAGGTTGCAACATCAATCTCATTGGAAGGTGTGTAAAAAAACAGCTTTTTTAAATTTTTCACCTCTTCCAATGAAATTTCTGGAGTCAACTTCCCCATTTCTACGGCATATTCAAGCAGTTCTTCAAGTTCTAAATAGCGATGCCGATAATTGGCATTGTGCACGGCGAGAGCATCTTCTTTGTCGTAGGTGAAATTTTGCACTGCGCCATCGGCAGAAATTAAACTCTCTTTTGTCAATTCAGCTTCGGGTGGCATTCCTGACATTGCTAACTCCTTTTCTAAGATAAACTTACGGGATATTTAATAATTTATGGGTTTGTAAACTCAGTTGCCATTGCGGATGTGCGAGACAATAATCAATGCAATGACGAATATTTTCAGCCTGTGCCGCGCCATCCATCGGCTGCAAAAAAAAGTGTTGAAAACCTAAATTAATAAAGCGTTCAGGTTTCGCCAAAGCTTGCGGATACACCAGTTTTAATTCATCGCCCCAAGTTTGTTGCAATATGCTGTTTGCTTTGGGGCTGATACAAATCCAATCCACGCCATGCGGCACAGGCAAAGTGCCATTACTTTCTATCGCAATTTCAAAGCCTTGTTGATGTAAAGCTTCAATCAGCGCGTTATCTAATTGCAATAAAGGCTCGCCGCCCGTCAAAACCACATAACGCGGCGCATTATTATCCACTGCCTGCCACGCGCTCGCAATTGCCTGCGCTAAACTTGCCGCATCTTTAAATTTGCCGCCGCCCATGCCATCAATCCCGATGAAATCGGTATCACAAAAGTGGCAAACTGCCGTGGCTCGATCCGATTCTCGCCCTGACCATAAATTGCAGCCTGTAAATCGGCAAAATACCGCAGCCCGTCCAGTGCGCGCGCCTTCGCCTTGTAAAGTGTAAAAAATTTCTTTCACAGTGTAGGACATCTGTCATCCTAAGAGTTTATTTTATAAATGTATTTTTATGACTGCCAGTCTTTGAAGGAGGATAGTCATTAATTGGGATAGGGAGTATAAAGCGGGTATTTTGACATGATTCCAATTATGATGATAACTGGATGAGGGAAATGTCTGAATCAGGATTTACAGGATTATCCGAATTTAACAGGATTAAACCCAGATGAAAAATAAAGTTATACTTTTCATCCTGAAAATCCTTTAATCCTGTGAATCCTGATTCAGACAATCTTGAGACAATTTTACAACTTACGTTCCAAACGGCGATAAGTAATCGCTTCGGTTAAATGTGGGGTTTGAATATTCTCACTGCCTTGCAAATCTGCCACCGTCCGCGCCACTTTTAAAATCCGATACCACGCCCGTGCCGACAAACCCAATTGTTGAATCGCCATATCTAACAAACGTTCATCTTGTGAGGCGAGCTGACACGCGCTTTCCACTTCACGATTGCCCAGTTGGCTATTGGGTTTTCCAAAGCGTGCTAATTGACATTGTCGCGCCGCAACCACCCGTTCCCGCACGGTGTGACTAGGTTCACGTTGCCCATCTTCACGCAATTGCGTGCGTGGCAAATTCGGCACTTCAATATGTAAATCAATGCGATCGAGCAAAGGCCCTGAAATTTTGGCGCGATAACGTTTAACCATCTCGGGGGAACAATGGCAGGGGTGCAAAGTGTCGCCCAAATGCCCGCAAGGACAAGGATTCATCGCGGCAATTAATTGAAAATGCGCGGGAAATTCAGCCTGCTGGGCGGCACGGGAAATCACAATATGTCCCGATTCCAAAGGCTCGCGCAACATTTCCAGTACCCGCCGATCAAATTCGGGCAATTCATCTAAAAATAATACGCCGTGATGCGCCAAAGAAACTTCGCCGGGGCGTGGCTGACTGCCACCACCCACCAATGCTACGCCTGAAGCAGTGTGATGTGGCGCACGAAACGGGCGAATTCCCCAGTTTTGCGGATTAAAACCATTATTTGCAATCGATGCCAGCGTTGCACTTTGCAAAGCTTCTTCTTCACTCATCGGTGG
>JBDLSS010000065.1:0-7854 GCA_039799345.1 Pseudomonadota bacterium | reverse complement strand
GATCGGGGCGATCCACTAAATCAGGTAAATTAATCAGGCGATTTAAATTCACAGGGCCGCTGACTTGGAAAATGTCGCCCGGTTCAAGATTAAATTGTTTAATCAAGAAGTTAATCATTTTTTCTGGGCAGTTGTCGGCAACTTCTAAACGTACGCAATCGCCATAACGCCGTCCAGGCAACTCGCCTTCTAAAGCGCGCAATAAGTCATCGACTTCTTCTTCATCCACGAATAAATCGCTATTGCGGGTTAAGCGGAATTGGTAGCAGCCTGTGACTTTCATGCCGGGGAATAAATCACCCACATGTGCATGAATGATTGAAGACAGGAAAGTGAAATCATAATGTTGCCCTTCAGAAATCTCGAAGGGAAATTGAATTAAACGGGGCAGCGCGCGCGGAGCTTGCACCACAGCCATACCGCTGTCGCGCCCAAACGCATCTTTGCCTTCGAGCGAGACGATGAAATTCAGACTTTTATTTAAAATGCGCGGGAAGGGATGCGCGGGGTCTAAGCCAATCGGGCTTAAAATCGGTAACAGTTCATTGTCATAATAATCGCGTACCCATTTCATTTGGGCATCGTTCCACTGATCGCGTTTTAAAAAGCGGATGTGTTCTTTTTCCAGACCAGGGATTAAATATTCATTGAGCATTCGATATTGTTCATCGACAAACTCATGGGCGGCAACGCTGACGCGGTTTAAAATTTCATGTGGAGAAAGATTATCAGGGCCTGCTTGCACTGAACCGAACATGACTTGCTGTTTGACCCCAGAAACCCGCACTTCAAAAAATTCATCGAGGTTGGTGCTGGCAATACATAAAAAGCGTAAGCGTTCCAATAAGGGCATATTGGTATCTTTGGCTTGTGCGAGCACGCGGCGGTGAAAGGCAAGCAGGCTTAATTCACGATTAATGTATAAGTCGGGATGACTGACATCAGGCATCTCTGCTGTTTCGGGATTTACAGGGGGATTTTTTTCAACAACAGGAACGGGTTCAGTATTGGTTTTACGATTCATATCAATCGCCTAGGTGGTCAATTATAGTTATTAAGTCTACGCTTTAGTCGATGCTATGGCATTAACTGCGTCGTTTTGAAGAAATTTATCACTTGGGGCATAGGTGTAGAGCACCTTATCCTGTCAGTCTAAGCATAAAATATTAAGATTTCCTAGTGATGACAAGATTAGAGGTAGTATTCTATGGCTGAGAGGGAGGGGATTTAGGCGAAGCGCACACACTGCCTGAGTAGGCACATGCTTTGTTTAAAAAATAGGGGAGTTAAAAAGCGGGGAACTTAGAAAGATTTATCCGAAAACATGCACACGAAGTATGAGAGGTTTTCGGATAATTATAGGCTGCTGACACACAGAATAGAGATTATTTAATCTTGGCTTCTTTGTATTCAACATGCTTACGGACAACAGGATCGTACTTTTTAAAAGACAACTTATCAGGCGTGGTACGTTTGTTCTTGGTCGTGGTGTAAAAATGACCAGTTCCAGCCGTAGACACTAATTTAATTTTATCGCGCATGAAGAATTACCCCTCGCAGTTTATACGTGAACGCCACGATTGCGCAGGTCTACTAAGACGCTATCGATGCCATTCTTATCAATAGTGCGTAGCCCTTTGGTGCTAATACGCAATTTTATCCAACGATTTTCACTGGCAACCCAAATGCGGTGCTCGTGTAAATTAGGCAAAAAGCGACGACGGGTTCTGTTGTTCGCGTGAGAAACTTTATTGCCTGAGACAGGGCGTTTGCCCGTAATCTGACATACCTTAGACATTCTATATTACCTTTTGTCACAAACTGTTTACTTAGCGTAAAGTAAGCCAACCTTTTTAGCAAAAAAAACAAAAAATCACAAGCCTATTTTCAAAAAACTTTACAATTTTCTCAAATATGAAAATTTTTTTGAAAACCGCAGGGGAATTAAAGTGGAATTTGCTGTAAGGAAACTGGCTGAAAATTCTAAAATTCTGCTTTACACTAAACTGGCGGTATTATAGTGTAATTGCTGCTTATTGCCTATCGAATTAGATGATTTTCTCTCTGCCCGAAATTCAGCAACTGCACCCGCGCCCTGAACAAATTTTTAAATAAATTCTTTCACTTAAGGTAGGTTATCTGATGAAATTGACCAGTTTTTTAAAATATGCCTTACGTCGTGCCTTGTTATTATCCACGATGACTTTGTTAGTTGCTTGCCATGAAGAACGCAGCACTTTATTAGAAGGTTCACCACCCCCCACCAATCAAAAGCCCATTCCAGCGGCAGTGGTTGTGCCAGCGGGTTCGACTGCGCCCGCAGTTCCTACAACGGACACAACTACCAGCGTTGTTGATTGCACCCAACCACAGCAATCTAATTTGTGTAAACCTGCGCTGTCAAAATAGGGCAGCGTATTCTTAAAGCATCAGCCTCTAATAAACGATTAAACTATGTTGGCGGTGCTGGTAGTGCTAAAGAACTCAGGATTGTCTGAATCAGGATTAAGACAATAAGCGGCTAACATCCTTAGCTGTTTATCACTACCATATTTTTATTCCACACTACTCAATTCAAAACATACTTGTCCCGCCACATTTGAAACCAGTTTCAAACCATAACCCGTATTTTCAAGTTGTTTCGCAATTTGATACAAGCCAATTCCGAAACCATCGCGTGAAGATACGGGCTGCAACATTAGCTTTTCTGCAATTTCATCAGGCATCGGTGTACCGTCATCAAACACACTGATTTTGATATGACGCGCATCCACTTCTAAAGAAACTTCAATGGCTAATTCAGGTTCACGTTGGCGTTTCACCAGTGCATTTTCCAATAAATTTTCCACCACATTATCGAATAATTCTTCTGGTAACAAGGCATTGTCATCCTGCATTTGACAGAAAAACTCCACCTTGCGCCGACTGTAACGCCCTTGCAAATTGCCCCACCACAGCATCACAGGAATTTTGGAATAAGTGGTGTTGCCGGGTTTTTTCAATTTATCCAAAGTGCGTTTTAAACGCTTGGTTAAATCTGAAAGTTGCACCCGCATAATCGGCTGAGTGTCGCCAAAACGTTCGGGCGGGCAAGTTTCCACCGTCGAAGTCAGCGCGTATAAAGACTGCAATAAATTTTTAATATCATGGGTTAATTTCGCACCCGTTTCGTGAATTGCTTGTAAATGCGCTTGTTGAGTAAAAGCTTCTTCACGACGTTTGGATTGGTGAAAATGTTCCAAAATCTGCACCAATAATTTGATGTGCATATAATGGCTGCCACTGATGCGATGCCGCGAATACACCGTGACTTCAATCGATTCTTGGGTCACGGTGACGCTTTGTTTTTCACGATTGCCTAACATGCCCTCGCCATATAAAGAATTCCACGCAATTCCCGAAACCCAAGGCAAGGTGGCAAATTGTTGAAAACCTGAATATAAAAACTCTTTCGGCCCTAAGATTTTAAAATGTCCGCGCTGCCCAATATTATCCAGCCACAATTCAAACGAGCTGCCAATATTCAATAAATGCCGTGACCACACTTGCGACACGCTGGCTTCGTTGGCGAACAGCATCCACAACCAACTTAAAGATAAAATAAAGGCGGCGGTGGCTAAAGTCATTTGCAGCAACGCGACGGGATAAAGCAAATAGCCGTGATACATAATCACCAAGCTGCCCAAGCCAATAATCACAATCAACAGCGACAAGGTTAGCCCGTGAAAAAAATCGATGTAATGACGATGTTCGCGGCTATTTTCCGTGCTGATAAATAGAAAACTCAGGGGAATTGCAACCAAAGTGTATTGCAGCAAGCTTGTGTCCAGATTTTGCCAAAGCATTAAATTCATGTCGTGACTGAGGAACAGTTCGTGAATGCTAATCGTGAACAAATTGACGCAGAGCACAATAATGCTTGCCATATTGACAATGCGGTCGCGTGGCTCAGCCAAATCACGCCCGCCCATCAAACCAATTAAAATAATTTGCCACACCGTCAGCAGCCACGGGTTCATAAACACCACGCATAACAACAAAGCGGCACTAAGCAACAGCATGTTTTTGCGCCCCATCGGATTACGTTGTCCCCACAGCGGTTGCCATAGGATAAACAGTCCTAAGTGGACAAGAAAAATTCCGCGTTGCACAATGTCTGGCAAAGTTGCCCACCATAGTACCGCTTGCAAACTCAATAACATCAAAGCTAATAAACGGTGTTCATGCTTAGGTGGAATCGTAAACGGCGTTTCTTTTAGGTTCATACTCAATCAGTTATCCCGTATTTCTACTTAATTATTGTTGATGGTTCTCTTGTGATTACTCAAATACTTACTCTTACCCGTTATGTATTGCTTGAAGCGTTCCGCACCCGCTTTTTTGGGGTCATGATGATTGTGGTTGGGATTGGAATGGGTATTACCTTATTTCTTGCACAAATCAGTTTGACCGAAAGCCAAGCCATACAAAGCAGTATTTTAGCCGCCTTTTTACGTCTGTCTGCGATTTATGCAATGAGTTTATTCGTTATCAGTAGCATGGTGAACGAATTTACCGACCGCAGTTTACATCTGTGGCTTGCCTTTCCCGTGGCACGCAGTCATTATTTACTTGGAAAATTATTAGGTTATGCTACCGTTGCTCTGCTATTAGCCATGATGTTAACCGCAGTTTTATTGAGTTATGAAACCCACTGGCAAACCGTACTTTGGGGAATTTCGCTGTTTTGTGAATTACTGCTTATCATCAATTTCAGTGTGCTATGTGTGCTGAGCTTTCAACAAACCGTTCCTGCCTTCAGTGCCGTGGCAGGATTTTATTTGCTGGCACGCAGCATGGGGGCGGTGCAAGCAATGAGTTACAGCCCTTTGCATAATGCGCCCACTTGGTCTGATGCTTTGTTACACGCTTTGAGCAATACACTGGTGATGTTATTGCCGCCTTTGGATCGATTTACACTGTCGGATTGGTTGGTGTATCACACGGGCACGCTGGAACAATTAGGGTTAATTTTAGTGCAAACCGCGCTCTATTTGGGGCTGCTGATTTCAATGAGTTTATTCGATTTATATCGAAAAGAAATTCATTGAAATCAAATGGTAACATTACAGCCTTATACTCAGAATATTCCCATCTAAGCTTAGTCGTTAAGCGTCTTAAAAAAATTTAATAAAAGCTCTTGACAGCCTTTGGTTATTTACGATATTGTGCACTGCAACAAATGCTGCATTGCGGCATAGTTTAAAAATCCCCAGCCAATCAAATTTACGGAGTTAAAATTATGTCAACCACTCAAGTACAAGCCATCCAAGAACAAGCTCAAAAACAAGTACAAGCTGTTCAAGAACAAGTGCAAAAGCAAGTTCAAACCGTACAAAAACAAGTGCAAGAACAAGTGCAAAAAGCCACCGAAACCAGCAAGAGCGTGGCAACCGTGTACAAAAAACTCAGCGACATCAATAACCAATTAGTGAGCGGTTTGTTGCGTCAACAATTAGACCTGTTCAACATCTACACCGAAAACAGCTTGAGCTACTTCCAAGCTTTAGGTGCTGTTAAGCAACCTCAAGAATTGGCAAACCTGCAATCTAAAGCCGCCCAAGAATTGAACAAGAGTGTGTTAGGCAACGTGCGTAACACCGTCGAAATTCTGAATGACAGCAAAGCTCAATTCACCACTTGGGCTGAAGAAAGCTTCAAGCAAGTGAGCAAAGAAGTGGGTTTTGCGAAAGCTGCTTAAGTAATTTTCAACGAGTTTAGGAACTCTCTGACCTAAACTCGTTGTTCCTCTCGTTTTAACGGTTTTTGATTAACACGTAAACCGCTCCTGTCCCGCCGTCACTGACCCGCGCTGAACAAAACGCTAATACCTCATCCCGTTGTCGCAACCAATGATTCAGCTTTACTTTGAGTACAGGCTGTTTTTGCCACGAGCCGTTCCCTTTGCCGTGTACAATTCGCGCACAACGCACATGTCTGTAGCAACAATCGCGTAAAAAATTCGCCACCGCCTCGCGCGCGTGACGCACAATCATACCGTGTAAATCTAATTCTGCATTAATACTCAATTGTCCGCGCCGTAATTTATGCACCACACTGTGTTGTACCCCCGCCCGAATAAACACCAATTCTTCCCCCGTTTCCAGCTCCGCAGGATCGTAGGCTTCTGAAAGCATGTCTTGCTGAATCATGCGACTTTCTAAGTGTAGTTGTTGCGGAATTGCGGGCGTGAAGGCTTGATACGGCGGTATTTTATCGCAGTTTAAGGGGGTGACATCTTGCACAGCTTCGCGAAATACCGCATTTTCAGCGGTTAAATCTATCTGTAGTTTCGACTTAACTTTACGCGGTTTCGCCATGATCATTTGATGTGGATGAATTGTTATATCGTTATTTAGGAAAATTAACTGCGTCCCTAAAGGGGACTTTAAAGACAACATCTTTTTAGCCCCTTTTAGTTACGTAACCTGAGTTCGAGATAAGAAATCTTTGTAGTAGGGTGGAATAGCGTAGCGTATTCCACCATGAAGCGTGATACTTGTCTCGTTCCAACGCTCCAGCGTTGGAATGACTACCTCGTCGCTCCAGCGGCGAGGATTTTACAGGCTTCTACCGTACAATGAGGGTCTTATCGATTTAACTGCGTCATACCTAGAGTTATCACGTTTCTTGGTGGAATACGCTACGCTATTCCACCCTACATTTGTTTGATCTTTAAAGCCTATGTCAGGGGTTGGGGGCGCAGTAAAAAAAATCAAACCAAAACCTTAAATCCCAAACCCTGCAACTGTGCAATCAGCGTTTTACGACTCGTAGGGACGCGCACTTGTAAGGTGTGAAATTCGCGGCGAATTGGGTATTGTTTGCGCAATTGGTCAAAATATTGGGCAGGATTGGGCGCGTGTGCCAGCAAACGCAAAGCCGCATCATCGCGGCGCGGGTCATAACAATTTAAAACCGCTTGCTGAATTGCCAATGAATCGCTGATGCTATCGGAAAACTGAATGCCCATAATGGGGGGCGGCGGCAACAATTTACGACAATCCCAACGCGCTGGCTGCTGTAAATAAGTAGACAACGCTTGATATAACATTTCCGTGCCGCGCACTTTGCCATCAAAACTATAGCCTGCAATGTGCGGTGTGCCTAATAAAACACGTTGCAGCACGATGGAATTAATACGCGGTTCGTTTTGCCATACGTCAAGCACGACTTGCATTTCATTGTGGGCAACTAGGCGATGTAACAAGGCTTTTTCGTCAATCACACTGCCGCGTGCGCTATTAATCAAAATCACATCAGGGCGCAATTTATTTAAAAATTTCGAGTTCACCATTTGAAAAGTGGGAAACTCGCCCGTTTTTTCTAAAGGCACATGCAGCGTAATAATATCAGCGGCTTGCACTGTGGCTAAATCACTCCATTGCGTGCCGCCTAATTTTTGTTGAAGCAGTGGATCGTATATGACACAGTTCACGCCCAACGCCTGCAATTTGGCGAGCACCCGTGAACCCACATTGCCACAACCAATAATTCCCACCGTTTTATTTTGTAACACAAAACCTTGTCTTTCTGCCAAAACCATTAATACACTAATCACATATTCCGAAGCCGACACCGCATTGCAAGCGGGCGCACTGGCGAAACCAATCTCGCGCTGTTTTAAATATTCCACATCGACGTGATCCACGCCAATCGTTGCCGTGCCCACAAAACGAATTTTGCTATTTTCCAATAAGTTCGCATTCACCGCGCTGACCGAGCGCACCAATAAAATTTCAGCCTCGCCCAATTGCGCGGCATTCAGGGTGCGCCCTGAAACGGTTTCAACTTCACCAAATTCACTAAAAGCTT
>JBDLSS010000064.1:0-19658 GCA_039799345.1 Pseudomonadota bacterium | reverse complement strand
TTTTCAATGCCGTCCCGAGGAAACAGGTTTGTAGCGAATGTACCACATGTAGGAAAGTGGATGTCGCTTGCGGGCGGTGTTTCGAGGTAAATTTTGAGAAGGAGACAGCAGGAAGGATTTTTGATTAAAAATGATGTAGGGTGAAGGAGTGCACGGAATCTGTCAGTTGATCCTGATTCAGATGCACCCCGTCTATGCTCAATTAACGAGCATATTTGCGGCGGAACTTGTCCACGCGCCCTGCGGTGTCGATAATCTTTTGCTTGCCCGTATAGAAAGGATGGCAGGCACCACACACGTCTAATTGAATCGATTCTTTGGGGGTTGTAGAACGGGTAACAAAGGTGTTACCACAGCTACAAATGACTTTAAGGTCTTTGTAGTTAGGGTGAATGTCGGCTTGCATAGAACTAAAACCTCAGTGTAATGCTTCAGGGAATTCTGCTAAAGTACTAAAAAACAAGGGGTAACATTTTACTGAAATCTGTCTATTACATCAAGGACTATTCACCAGTATTCTGCAACCTAAGTGTTGAAAACAGGCTTACGCAGATTGTGAGCGCGGGTGAGGTTTCACGTCGACAAAACAATAGAAATAGGCAGAGATTTTTATCAGCATAAATTTTATAATGCCTTGTAATGATAACATGATTGATATGTAGCACGTATACTTTCAGCGGACTCGCCTGTTTATCCTAGCGAACCTTAAGAGAATTTGTGTGAGAAATCGTGCGCTTTGCAAAAATTTTTAGCGCATTTTCTGCCACGAAAACACCTGAAAATGTTAAAATACGGAACTAACCTGTGCAAAGTGATCACGCACTTAGAGAACTTCGGTATAATGGTGACTTTAACGTCAGTCGCGGCAGTGCGTCTTAATATAGCAGCTAATGCTTCTAACGTGTTGCAGGCAATCGTTTTTATGTATCGGCAAGATGATTATGCCGTATGCGCTGAAAAAATCGCGTTTGAAGAAGTAGCAACCGTTGGTAATCTCCGACGTAACGAGAACTTGGAAGTTTCAAACGACGACCTGCTTTCCCAAAGATATTGGTGAGTAAATAATGGCAACCATTGAAATAGACGGTAAAACTTACGAAGCAAATGTAGGGCAAATGCTCATTGAAGTAACAGATGCTAACGGTATAGATATTCCCCGTTTCTGCTATCACAAAAAGCTTTCTGTCGCGGCAAACTGTCGCATGTGCTTAGTAGAAGTTGAAAAAGCACCCAAACCCATGCCCGCTTGTGCCACACCTATTATGGATGGCATGAAGGTTCAAACCCGTTCTCCTAAAGCATTGACGGCTCAAAAAGCAGTGATGGAATTTTTATTAATCAACCATCCGCTGGATTGCCCGATTTGTGACCAAGGCGGCGAGTGCGAATTACAAGACATCGCGGTGGGTTATGGGAAAGATGCTTCGCGTTATCAAGAAACTAAACGTGTGGTTTCTGATAAGAGCTTAGGGGCTTTAATCTCTACTGATATGACCCGCTGCATTCACTGCACCCGCTGTGTGCGTTTCAGTGAAGAAATTGCAGGGATTCAAGAACTCGGTGCAACAGGACGCGGCGAACATACCCGCATCGGCACGTATATTGAGAAAAGTGTTGCTTCTGAATTGTCTGGCAACGTGGTGGACTTGTGCCCCGTGGGTGCATTGACTTCTAAGCCGTTCCGTTTTTCTGCCCGTGCTTGGGAAATGCAACAACGTGATGGGATTGCGCCTCATGACACCTTAGGTTCACATATTCATTTCCATGTGCGCCGCAATGAAGTGTTACGTGTTGTGCCCAAAGAACACGAAGCCATTAACGAAGTGTGGATTTCTGACCGTGACCGTTTCAGCTACGAAGGTTTAAACGCGGCTGACCGCCTCACTGCGCCAATGATTAAAAAAGATGGTCAATGGCAGCAAACGGATTGGGAAACGGCTTTAATTTTTGCTGCTGAAGGCTTAAAGAAAGTTATTAAAACCCATAAAGCCAGTGCAATTGGGGCATTAAGCTCACCCAGCGCGACTTTAGAAGAATTATATTTATTACAAAAATTAGTGCGTGGCGTGGGCAGTCAAAATATTGACCACCGTTTACGCCAAACTGATTTCAATGATCAGGCACAAGCTCCCTTATTCCCTGCCTTAGGTCAAACCTTGGTTGAATTAGAAAGCAGTGACGTGGCTTTAGTGATTGGTTCACATTTGCGTAAAGAAGAACCTTTAATTAACCATCGTTTACGTAAAGCAGCCTTACGCGGTGCTAAAGTTTTATTTGTGAATCCTGTGGATTATGAATTTAACTTCAAAGCCACGCAAAAATTGATTGTCGCTCCCAATGATTTCCTCGCCCAATTGGCAGGCATTGCTAAAGCTTTATTAGCAGAAAAACCTGTTGAATTGCCTGAAGGCGTTGAAGCTTTACTCGCCAGCGTCACCCCCAGCGAAGCCCAACAACAATTAGCCAAAACCTTACGTGCAGGCAGCAAAGTCTCCGTATTGTTAGGCAATTTAGTGGTGGCTCATCCGCAATTGGCGGCAATTCGTGGCATGACCCGCGTGATTGCAAGCTTGAGCGGCGCGAAAGTTGGTTATTTAGCAGAAGCTAATAGTGCGGGTGCTTGGTTAGCAGGTGCAGTGCCACATCGGGGTGCAGGCGGTGCTGCCGTCAGTCCCGCAGGCTTAGATGCCCAAGCGATGTTGTCACAAGGTTTAAGTGCTTATGTATTGCTCGGTGTTGAACCTGAATTAGACAGTTGCCACGGTCAAGTTGCACTGAATAATTTGAAAAAAGCAGAATTTGTGGTCAGCCTCACCGCTTACGAAACCAAAGCGATGCAAGAATATGCGGATGTGTTATTGCCCATCGGTTTATATGCAGAAACTTCAGGCACGTATGTGAACTGTGAAGGCAAATGGCAAAGCTTTAACGGTGCAGTTGCACCCAAAGGCGAAGCCCGTCCTGCTTGGAAAATCTTACGCGCTTTCGGCAATGTGTTAGACGTGCAAGGCTTCGAGTTCATTTCTTCTGAAGAAGTGCGCGATGAAGTGTGGAAGCAAGTCGGCGATAAGGTGGTGAACACGCAAACCGCTTGGAGCATTCCAAGCAGCTTGGAAACCAGCAAAGTCAACGGCAGTCTGCAACGCATCACTGAATTAGCCATGTACGCAGTGGATGCCTTAGTGCGCCGTGCGGACTCTTTACAACGCACGCCAGATGCTTTGATGACTGAGGGTGTGCATGTACATCCCAAGTTAGCAGCCCGTCTTGCGTTAAGCGCGAATGCACAAGCCACGGTACAACAACAAGACAGCAAAGTCAGTTTAGCAGTGGTCTTGGATGAACGTGTCCCCGAAGAATGCGTATTATTGTATGCGGGACAAGTCGCCACCAGCCAACTGGGGGCATGGTATGGGCAGGTGGAGTTAAGTGCTTCTTAAATCACACCACGATTTGGATTTCCAAATTTGGGATTTCACCCGTCTTTCGGGACGGTAATTGAGACGCTGGAACGCTAATAATGCTTGAAACATTAATTACTTTAGTCACAATTTTAATTAAGATTGTACTGATTGTTGCCCCCTTAATGCTTGGGGTTGCCTATTTGACCTTTGCAGAACGTAAAGTCATTGGGTATATGCAAGTGCGGATTGGTCCGAATCGTGTCGGGCCTCGCGGTTGGTTACAACCTATCGCGGATGCGGTGAAGTTGATGTTCAAAGAAATCATCATCCCCACCAATGCAAACCGCTTCTTGTTTATCATCGCACCGATGTTGGCAATTGCTCCCGCGCTTGCCGCTTGGGCAGTTGTGCCTTTTGGCGAAACCTTAATTCTGGCGAACGTGAATGCTGGGCTTTTGTATATTCTCGCCATGACCTCTTTAGGGGTTTACGGGATTATCATTGCAGGCTGGGCTTCTAACTCTAAATACGCTTTCTTAGGGGCAATGCGCTCTGCGGCACAGATTGTGTCTTATGAAATCGCGATGGGCTTCACCTTGGTGGGCGTGTTGATGGCAGCAGGCAGCTTAAACCTGAATGACATCATCAAAGCACAAAGCGGTGGCTTCTGGCATTGGTACTGGATTCCTTTATTCCCCTTATTCATCGTGTATTTTATTTCTGCATTGGCAGAAACCAACCGCGCGCCTTTCGACGTTGCGGAAGGTGAATCTGAAATTGTGGCAGGTTTCCACGTTGAATATTCTGGGATGTTGTTTGCGGTGTTCTTCCTTGCTGAATACGCCAACATGATTTTAGTGTCTGCACTGGCTGCGATTATGTTCTTAGGGGGCTGGTTATCGCCTTTCCAAGGCATGGGCGCGTTGGATGAAATGACCGCTTGGGTACCCGGTTTGTTCTGGTTTGTGGCTAAATTTAGCGTATTCCTGTTCTTATTCCTCTGGTTACGCGCCACCTTCCCACGTTATCGCTATGACCAAATCATGCGTTTAGGTTGGAAAGTTTTCATTCCAATTACTTTGGTGTGGATTGTGGTTGTCGGTGTTGCCGTCTTGGCAAAATTACCCCCGTGGTTTGTGTAGAGGTTAAGCCATGAAAGCCATTGTAAATTACGTTGAACGTTTATTTTTATGGGAATTGCTGAAAGGGATGAATATTACGGGGCGTTATTTATTCGACCGTAAAATCACCGTGCAATACCCCGATGAAAAAACCCCGATGTCACACCGCTTTCGCGGAAGACACGCCTTGCGCCGTTATGCCAACGGAGAAGAACGTTGCATCGCTTGTAAATTATGCGAAGCCGTTTGTCCTGCTTTAGCCATTACCATTGAAGCAGCTCCTCGTGAAAACGACAAAACCCGTCGCACCACGCGCTATGACATTGATTTGAGTAAGTGCATCTTCTGTGGTTATTGTGAAGAGTCTTGCCCTGTGGATTCTATCGTGGAAACTCGTGTGTTTGAATATCATGCGGAAGACCGTGAAGGATTGTTAATGACGAAAGCAAAGTTGTTAGCATTTGGGGACGAGCTGGAACAACAATTGGCAACAGATAGAGCCTTAGATGCCCGTTATCGTTAAATCGTAGGTAGGAGAGACCATGCAGCGTATTAAGAATGTCTTACTCGGAACGATACTTTTTAGTTTGGTGTGTTCTGCTCAAGCAGCACAATTACCTGATAAAAAGTATTACGAAAATGGTGCAGTACAGTTTGAATACACTTATCTCAATGGTAAGTTGCATGGTACGACTAAGGAGTTTTACGAAACTAATGAAGTGAAGGCGGAGCTTATCTACAAAGAAGGTAAAGTAGAATCACAAAAGCAATTCCTGCGTAACGGCAAGCTTGAATATGAAATGCACCTTGCAGGGGGCAGAAAAGTCGAAACCAAGCTTGAGTATTATCCAACGGGTGAATTGTTACGTGAACGCCATTTCTTGAATGGAAAGCTTGATGGTCTTGAGAAAGAGTATTACCAAACTGGCAAGCTGAAAGCTGAGCGTAATTATGCAGATGGCAAAAAGGAAGGTAATGCTAAGGGTTATCATAGCAATGGGAATTTACAAGGGGACTGGGAGTTTAAAGATGGTGTACCCATTTCTGCAACCTTGTATTACCAATCAGGCGAGAAATGGTTAGTGCATCACTTCAATGATGGACGGCTTAATGGTACCAGTCTCGAATATGATAAGAAGGGCGATCTGATGGCAGAACGCATTTATAAAGATGATAACTTAGTTAAACGGGTTAGAAAGTAATCTGAAATCAAGATTACCACTAAACGCTTTTAGGAAAATTTGTGGATAGCAGCATGATTATCGAAAAGCTAATCTTTTACGTTTTTGCAGCAATCTTAGTATTCGCTGCAAGCCGCGTCATCAGTGTACGAAATCCTGTACATGCGGCGTTGTTTTTGGTGCTCGCGTTCTTTTCTTCCTCTGCGATTTGGATGTTACTCCATGCAGAGTTTTTAGCGATTACCTTGGTCTTAGTCTATGTCGGTGCCGTGATGGTGCTGTTTCTATTCGTGGTGATGATGCTGGATATTAATCTGGCAGTGCTGCGTGAAGGTTTTGCCCATTATTTGCCCGTCGGTATTTTGGTGGGGCTGGTGATTTTAGCAGAAATGTTAATGGTGGTCGGACGTTGGCAATTGGATAAAAACGTGGTGAAAACTACCGTTGAAACCGTGTCCAACACTGAAGCCATTGGTAAAGTGCTGTATACCGTGTACGTTTATCCATTTGAAATTGCAGCGGTCATTTTATTAGTTGCAATGATTGCTGCGATTACCTTGACGATGCGTCCGAAACGACAAAATAAATATCAAAAACCTGAACAGCAAGTCACTGTGAAACGTGCAGAACGTATCCGTCTTGTTAACATGCCAGCTGAACCAAGGGAATAACTATTATGCTTGTGTTATCTGATTTCCTGATTTTAGGAGCGGTCTTATTTTGCCTCAGCATAGCAGGCATTTTCCTCAACCGTAAGAATGTGATTATTCTGTTAATGTGTATCGAATTGATGCTGTTAGCAGTCAATATGAACTTTATTGCATTTTCCCATTTCAATGGGGACATTGCAGGACAGGTATTTGTGTTTTTCATTCTCACGGTTGCAGCCGCCGAGTCTGCCATTGGTTTGGCGATTTTGGTGGTGTTATTCCGTAACAAAAATACCATTAACGTTGACGATCTTGACAGCATGAAGGGTTAACATGCAAAACGTGTATTTGGCAATTGTTTTAGCCCCTTTAATCGGCGCGATTATTGCGGGGCTGTTTGGCGTAAGTCGGCGCGTAGCACACACAGTGACCATCGCTGGGGTAGGGATTGCATTCTTACTCTCGCTGTTTGCGTTCAAAGAAGTGGTGTTCGGCGGACATACCTTCAATCAAACGGTTTACACTTGGCTGGTTTCCAGTGGTATCCGTTTTGAAATCGGCTTTATGGTCGACTCGCTCACTGTCATGATGATGGTGGTGGTGACGTTTGTTTCTTGGATGGTGCACATTTACACCATCGGTTATATGCACGATGACCCCGGTTATCAACGCTTCTTCAGTTATATTTCTTTATTCACCTTCGCGATGTTAATGCTGGTGATGTCGAATAATTTCTTACAACTGTTCTTCGGTTGGGAAGCGGTGGGCTTGGTTTCTTACTTGTTGATCGGTTTCTGGTTCACCAAAGATACCGCCGTGTATGCCAACTTGAAAGCTTTCTTAGTCAACCGTGTCGGTGACTTTGGCTTCTTGTTAGGGATTGCGATGGTGTTGATGTATACCAACAGCTTGAACTACAACGAAGTATTTGCCCATGTTGATAAAATCAAAGAT
Organism: Pseudomonadota bacterium; assembly: GCA_039799345.1. Taxonomy (GTDB): domain Bacteria; phylum Pseudomonadota; class Gammaproteobacteria; order Beggiatoales; family Beggiatoaceae; genus JAQTYU01. The sequence goes on along the minus strand of JBDLSS010000064.1, from coordinate 12,348 downwards.
ATGACAGTACAAATCCTGCCCAACACCGAATGGTCGTTGATGACAGTGATGTGTATTTTATTATTCATTGGTGCGATGGGTAAATCTGCACAAGTGCCTTTGCATGTGTGGCTGCCTGACTCAATGGAAGGTCCCACCCCAATTTCTGCTTTGATTCACGCTGCAACCATGGTGACCGCTGGTATTTTCATGGTCGCCCGCATGTCGCCTTTATTTGAATTAAGCGAAACTGCCTTAAGCTTTGTGTTAGTGATTGGTGCAATCACGGCTTTATTCATGGGCTTCTTAGGGATAGTGCAAAACGACATCAAGCGCGTGGTGGCTTATTCTACGCTGTCTCAATTAGGTTATATGACCGTCGCTTTGGGCGCATCTGCCTATACTGCTGGGATTTTCCACTTAATGACCCATGCGTTTTTCAAAGCCTTATTATTCTTGGGCGCAGGTTCAGTGATTATCGCCATGCACCATGAACAAGACATTCGGAAAATGGGCGGGTTGCGTAAGTATCTGCCAATTACCTACTGGACGGGCTTGATTGGTTCATTGGCATTAATCGGTTTCCCCGGTTTTGCAGGCTTCTTCTCTAAAGATGCCATCATTGAAGCAGTGCATCATGCCCATGAATTGGGTCGTGCAGGTTCAGGTTTTGCGTATTATGCAGTGTTAAGCGGTGTATTCATTACCGCTTTATATTCGTTCCGTATGTTCTTCTTAGTCTTCCACGGCAAAGAACGCATGGACGAACACACCAAGCATCATTTACATGAACCCCCCGCTGTCGTGACGTTCCCTTTAATCATGTTGGCAATTCCTTCATTATTAATCGGTGCGGTAGCGATTGAACCCATGTTATTTGGCGATTTCTTCAAAAATGTGATCTTCATTGAACATGCGCACAATGCTTTCCACGCAGAACATTGGCATGGCATCGTGGGCATGATTACTGACAGCTTTGCACATCCGCCTGTGTGGTTAGCGCTTTCTGGGGTTGCAGTCGCCTATTACTTGTATTTAATCAATCCTGCCTTGCCTGAATCGATTAAACAACGCTTCAGCGCAGTGCATAGTATTTTGGTGAACAAATACGGCTTTGACCAATTTAATGAGTGGTTCTTTGCAGGCGGCGCGCGCGGTGTGGGCGGTCTGTTATGGAAAGTGGGTGATGTGAAAGTCATTGACGGCGTGATGGTCAACGGTTCTGCTCAGGCAGTACATTGGGTCGCATTAATTATGCGCCATGTTCAAACTGGGCTGTTATATCACTATGCGTTTGCCATGATTATTGGTTTAGCGTTGCTGCTCGGCGTATTTGTCATTTTATAAGGAAATACAACGGATGTTTGCAGATTTACCTTTACTCAGTTTATTGATTTGGCTACCCATCCTTGGGGGTTTCTGGGTGTTGGCAGTGGGGCGCAATGATAATAGCGCGTCTGTTGCCCGCGCAGTGGCTCTGTTGGTGTCAATCGTTACTTTTGTACTGTCATTACCGTTGTTTTTCGCGTTTGACAGCAGCACGGCTGCCATGCAGTTCAGTGAAAAATTAGCATGGATTCCTAATTTCCATATTTACTACTCCTTAGGGGTAGATGGTTTCTCCATGCCCTTAATTGTCTTGACCAGCTTTATGACGATTTTAGTCATTTTGGCAGGTTGGGAGGTCATCCAATACAAAGTTGCCCAATACATGGCAGCCTTCTTGATTATGGAAGGTTTAATGATTGGGGTATTTGCCGCACTGGATGCAATTTTATTCTATGTGTTGTGGGAAGCGATGTTGGTGCCGATGTTTATCATCATCGGGATTTGGGGTGGACAACGTCGGGTTTATGCGACGATTAAGTTCTTCCTCTACACCTTCTTAGGTTCTGTGTTCATGCTGATTGCGTTGTTGTACTTATATTCCGTGTCCAACAGCTTCGATATTTTGGCATATCACAAACAAGCCTTACCCATGAATGTGCAAGTGTGGATATTCTTCGCATTCTTAGTCGCATTTGCGGTAAAAGTGCCAATGTGGCCTGTGCACACTTGGTTGCCTGATGCCCACGTTGAAGCCCCTACGGGCGGTTCAGTGATTTTGGCGGCAATCATGTTGAAATTGGGGGCGTATGGTTTCTTGCGCTTTAGCTTGCCGATTACCCCTGATGCGAGCCATGCACTCGAAGGCTTCATGATTACGCTGTCTTTAATTGCAGTGGTTTACATCGGCTTTGTGGCATTGGTTCAACAAGATATGAAGAAATTAATTGCGTACTCTTCAATTTCTCACATGGGCTTTGTCACCTTAGGCTTTTTCACCACCTACATGATTACCGCACACAGCAATCCTGCCAGTGCTGCGATGGCAGTAGAAGGCGGCATGGTGCAAATGGTGTCACACGGCTTCATTTCTGGCGCATTATTCTTATGCGTTGGGGTGTTGTATGACCGTATGCACAGCCGTCAAATTGGTGATTACGGCGGTGTCGCGAATACCATGCCACGCTTTGCGATATTTGCCGTGTTCTTCGGGATGGCGAACTCAGGCTTACCCGGTACTTCAGGTTTCGTGGGCGAATTTTTAGTGATTTTAAGTAGCTTTAAAGCCAACTTCTGGATCGCTTTCTTAGCCGCCACCACCTTGATTTTAGGGGCTGCCTACACCTTGTGGATGGTAAAACGGGTTATCTTTGGCAAGATCGCAAATGATCATGTGAAAGAATTAACGGATATTGGGGCGCGTGAAACGCTGATTCTGACCATTTTAGCGGTCACAGTGTTGGCTTTCGGGATTTATCCCGCCCCCTTGTTAGATGTGATGCACACCACCGTGCAACATCTGCTTGAACACATCTCTCACACCAAAGTGCTATAAGGAGATTTTCTAATGACATTGGCAGTCACAGATTTTGCGGTTGTAATGCCCGAAATTTTCTTATTGACGATGGCGTGTTTGGTGCTGGTGATTGACGTTTATTTGCCAGAAACCATGCGCAACTTGACCTATCAATTGTCACAAGGCACTTTGATTGGAACGGCGTTGTTCATTGTGGCGATGTATCCCACCAAACCCGTGTTAGCGATGAATAGCATGTTCGTCAGTGACCAAATGGGCGCGTTATTAAAGCTGTTCATTTGCGGCATTGTATTCATGGCATTTATCTATTCTCGTGGTTATCTGCGCGATAGAAACTTGCTCAAAGGCGAATTTTTCGTGCTGGGCTTGTTGGCGACTTTGGGCATGTTGGTGATGGTTTCGGCACACACCTTCTTAACCATTTACTTAGGCTTAGAATTATTGTCCTTGTCGATGTATGCCTTGGTAGCGTTGAACCGCGATTCAGCCCAATCCAGCGAAGCGGCAATGAAATATTTCGTGCTTGGGGCTTTGGCTTCAGGGATGTTGTTATACGGGATTTCCATTATTTATGGGGTCACGGGACAAATGGACTTGGCTGCTGTTGCAAATGTGATCAAAGCGGATCATGAACATCATACGGCTTTAGTGTTTGGCGTGGTGTTTATTGTGGTCGGTTTAGGCTTCAAGTTTGGGGCCGTGCCTTTCCACATGTGGGTACCTGATGTCTATCAAGGTGCGCCTACGCCTGTGACTTTGTTAATCAGCAGTGCGCCCAAATTGGCAGCGTTTGCAATGTTAATGCGTTTACTGGTCGATGGAATGCAACATCTCCATGCGGATTGGCAAGGCATGATCATTGTGTTATCCGTGCTTTCTATGGCAATCGGTAACTTAGTAGCAATCGCACAAAGCAATATCAAGCGCATGTTAGCCTACTCGACCATTTCTCACGTAGGGTTCTTGATGTTAGGGATTTTGACGGCGACCAAAACAGGTTATGCAGCCGCCATGTTCTACACCATCGTTTATACCTTAATGAGTTTGGGCGGGTTCGGGGTGATTTTACTGTTGAGCCGTGCAGGTTTTGAAGCTGACAAATTGGATGACTTCAAAGGCTTGAACGCACGCAATTCATGGTTTGCCTTTATCATGTTGATTTTAATGCTGTCTATGGCAGGTATGCCGCCCTTATTAGGTTTCTGGGCAAAGTGGGCGGTGTTGAGTGAACTGATTAATTCAGGCTTCATGTGGATTGCGATTACCGCAGTGATGTTCTCCGTGATTGGGGCTTATTACTACTTACGTATCATCAAGTTAATGTATTTCGACAAGCCCGAGGATACCAATCCTTTGACGGCTGACAATGATATGCGAGTGGCTTTAAGCGTCAACGGTTTGGCAATTCTGTTTTTAGGCTTAGTTCCACAAGGCTTATTAACCGTTTGCCTGACTAGCTTAGGCTAATTGTTGTGGAGAGTGGTACAATCCTGTGCCACTCTCTCCACTGACGTTTCCCACCGTGTTCCGCTCCTTCCCCGATAGTTTTAAATTGCTGGCTTGGCTCTTGTTTACGCCTTCTCATTGGCGAGCGTATTTAGCTAGGATAGACCCCGAATTATCCCCAAAATTTGCCCTTGTACAATTGTCGTCGCGTCATTGGCGCGTACCCGAATTGCGTCATTTATTATACGCCGCACACCTCATCACGCCGCTGTGGGTCACTGCCGTAGTTGCAGTGATTTTAATGGCAAATCATGTGCCCGACGAAGAATTACTGCTCGCTTTAAGTTACAGTTTTTGTTTGAGTTTCAGCCTAGGATTTTTAGGTAGCTTATTAGTTTCCGTGCCGTTTGGCATGATGATGGGCAGCATAGGCGGCGTTCTATTATCCATCCCCGTGGGTTTGAACGGTGAAATCAAGTTCAGCATGGCGGAAAATCTTGCTATTGGGGTGATGCTCAGCATCAATGAAACGAAATTAGATGTATCCAGCGACGACCCCTTAACCTTGCTCACGGTGTTGTTTGGCATTTTTGCGGTCAGTCAAGCGGGCATGATAATGCACAGCGTCACCGCCACCCCCGACAAACACCCGTTTTATCGCCAAATTGGCAGCGTGATGCTTGGCGTTTTAGTAAGTAGTGTCGCGATTTTCCTGATGGCAAACACCGCCAGCATTTCCGCACGCGGAGCCGCCGCTTTAATGGAAAATGCTGCCTTATTCAGCATGGTTTATGATGGCTTAATCTCCAGTTTATTCGGCATTGCCTTAATTTTAATTTGGCTGTTGCAGCGTGGACATTTTTTCAGCGCGTTATCCATCGGTTTAGGCGCAGGCATTGCCTTAAGCAGCTTAAACTTTCTAAAAAATTATTTAAGTAATTTTCCTGAATGGTTTTCTTTGGCAATTGGGGTGCAAGGCGGCGTTGAAAATGCCTTGTTATACATTTGCTTATTTAGTTTTCCATATGCCTTGGCAAATCGGATTGCAAATTCATGGGCTGGGGTGATTGCGGGTATTTTTGGCAGTGTGGGGGCTTATGTCGGATTTACGATTTTTATCGGACGCTATCCTGCTGAATTTATTATTCCTTTGGCTTTATTAGCTTTCGTATTAGGGATTAGTTTTAATTGGTGGCGTGCCTTACTGTTTTATCCTTTGGCTTCGGCTTGGAATTTATTTTTACAGCACCATGACGAAAAAGGACAATATAATTTATTGCGTTTACATTCCGTGTTTTGGGATGAATATCAATATATTCCCTTGTTTGGACTAGAAAATTATGTGGTGCAAGTGACTGAGCATCATCCTGAACAAGGCAAGGCCGTTTTAGAATATTTGAGTAACAGCCCACAAAGTTGGGCGGCTCAGGAAGTACAAATTGAATTAGATGCGCGGCGTTTGCAAAATTGCCAAACTGTGCCCGAAATTAGCACCAGTTATCATCAGCTGGCGGCGGGTGAATTGCAAGGCTCAACCAGTGCATTATTGCGGAGTTTCAGCCGTATTAGCCGCGATGTCGAAGCCGCTTTAGCGCAGGGCAGTTTGTATAATCAGCGTTTGGCTTTAACTTCTTTAGAAGAGCGTTTAGATGGATTATTGCGTGAACTGACACGCTCCTCAGAGCCTTACGCACTGCGCTTTCGCCCAATTGCAGCAGGATGGCGGCAGATTTTAGCAGATTATGCGTTTCTGCTCGGGGTTGAGGTCGAAAAGCGTCAAGAAATCGCCAATCCCTATATTTTTGGGATTCCACTCGCAGAACATCAAGAAATCTTTGTGGGGCGTAGCGATATTATCAAGGATATTGAAAAGCTGTTATTAGACCGTTTATGTCCTCCTCTGTTGTTATACGGGCAACGGCGCACGGGTAAAACTTCGCTGCTGAATAATTTGGGGCGTTTACTGCCTTCAACCATTATTCCGCTGTTTGTCGACTTGCAAGGGCCGACTTCCTTGGCGCGGGATTATGCGGGTTTTCTGTACAATATTGCGCGGGCGATGATCAGTTCTGCGAAAACACATCGTGATTTAGTGTTGCCGAGTTTATCGCGTGAAGCTTTGCAAATTGACCCCTTTACTGCTTTTGATGAATGGTTTGACGCGATAGAACAACAATTTGGCACACAATATACTTTTTTACTGAGTTTAGATGAATTTAGTGTTTTAGAGCACTTTTTTAACAAAGGTTTCTTAGATGAAGCCTCGGTGTTGGGGATGTTTCGACACATTATTCAGCACCGCGCCCGCTTTAAAATTTTGCTTTCTGGCTCGCATACCATTGATGAATTTGAACGTTGGTCGAGTTACTTGATCAACGTGCGCATTGTGCATATCAGTTATTTGCAGGCGACGGAAGCTTTGCAGTTAGTTGAGCATCCAGTGAGCAATTTTGCGCTACATTACACTCCTGATGCTTCACGGCGGGTGCTAAAAGTGACGCGCTGCCACCCCGCTTTGATTCAATTATTATGCTCGGAATTAGTCGAGCTGAAAAATCGCCAGCCTGTTGCCGAACGTTGGGAAGCGCATTTACATGATGTGGATGCGGTGCTCAGCACGGCTTTGAAAAATGGGCGTTTCTTTTTTGCTGATATTAGTAATAATCAAATCGATGAAAATGGCTTAAAAATTCTGCAACTCTTGGCAACACAAGGTGAAGATGCGCTACTTTCACAAGCGGAGTTTCGTGATAATTGCCATATTTCGCCCCTTGAATTTGAAAATAGTATGAAACGCTTATTACAACGTGAACTCGTCGAATCCTTGGGCACGGGTTATCGTTTCCAAGTTGAACTTATTCGTCGTTGGTTTTTACCCAAAGACAACGCCTCTAAATAAAAAACTACCATGTCTAATCTTGAATACATACAACGCGATTTAGCGGTGGTGTGGCATCCCTGCACCCAAATGAAAGACCACGAAACTTTGCCGATGATTCCGATTCGGCGCGGCGAAGGGGTTTTTTTAGAAGATTTTGAAGGCAAACGTTATATTGATGCCATCAGTTCGTGGTGGGTAAATTTGTTTGGGCACGCCAACCCACGCATTAATGCGGCGTTGCGGGCGCAATTGGACAGTTTGGAGCATGTGATGTTAGCGGGTTTCACCCACGCGCCTGTGATTGAATTGTCAGAACGCTTGGTTAAGCTTGCTCCTCAGGGTTTAACTCGTTGTTTTTATGCGGATAATGGGGCTTCTGCGATTGAAATCGCGCTGAAAATGAGTTTTCATTATTGGCGCAATTGCGAGCAGCCGAAAAAGACCAAATTTCTCACCTTAGAAAATAGTTATCATGGGGAAACTTTGGGCGCGTTGGCGGTGGGCAATGTGGCGTTGTTTAAAGACACTTACGCGCCGCTGTTGATGGAAACCTTGACTGCGCCCTCGCCTGCGGGCACGGATCGCGAGTCGGGCGAGTCGCTTGAAGCCTATACCTATCGCAAATTTCAGGCATTGGAAATCATGCTCGCCGCCCATGCTGATGAGTTGGCGGCGGTGATTGTTGAACCTTTAGTGCAAGGGGCGGCGGGAATGCGGATGTATCCGCCGATTTATTTGCAGTGGTTGCGTGCGGCTTGCGATAAATATCAAGTGCATTTGATTGCTGATGAAATCGCGGTGGGTTTTGGCAGAACGGGCACGATGTTCGCTTGTGAACAAGCGGGGATTCGCCCTGATTTGCTGTGTTTATCTAAGGGCTTGACGGGCGGCTATTTGCCCTTGTCAGTGGTGATCAGTACGGAGCAAATTTATCAAGCTTTTTATGCTGATTATCAAAAGCTTAGCGGTTTTTTACATTCACACAGTTATACGGGCAATGCTTTGGCGTGTCGGGCGGCGTTGGCGACTTTGGATATTTTTGAATCGGATAATGTGATTGAAAATAATCAGGTTTTAAGCGCGGCGATGCGAACTTCAACCGCACATTTGCAAGACCATCCGCATGTGTTGGAAGTGCGGCAACAGGGCATGATTTTGGCGATTGAATTGACCAAAAATAAGGCGACACGCGAGCTTTATCCGTGGCAAGAACGTCGGGGCTTGCGGATGTATCAATATGCTTTGCAGCATGGCGCGTTATTGCGTCCGATGGGCGGGGTGTTGTATTTCATGCCGCCTTATGTGATTACCCCCGAACAAATTCAACAACTTGCCGAGATTGCCACAGGTGCAATTGACGCGGCAACTCAGGATTAATCATGCGAATTCCTCGTTTATTTATTCCCGAAGTTTTACAGGCTCACAGCCGCACCCTGTTGCCGCGTGACACCGCGCATTATGTGTTTAATGTGTTGCGTTTGCGCTCGGGAGCGAGTGTGCGGGTGTTTAATGGCGGCGGCGGTGAATTCAGTGGGCAGATTGAGGCGGTTGGTAAAAAAGATGCGGAATTAGTGCTGGGGGAATTTCACCCGATTGAGACTGAATCGCCTCTGCAATTGACTTTAGTGCAGGCGGTTTCGCGCCCTGAACACATGGATTTTACGTTGCAGAAATCGGTGGAGTTGGGGGTGCAGAAAATTGTGCCAGTGTTGAGTGAGCGCAGTCCGCCTTTGAGTGCGGAGCGTCAGGCGAAGCGACAACAACATTGGCAGGGGATTTTGACCAGTGCCTGCGAGCAGTGCGGGCGTAATCGTGTGCCACAGTTGGAGGCGTTGACGAGTTTGGAAGCGTGGTTAAGTTTGCCGAGGCAGGGCATGGGCTTGATGCTTGCACCGACGGCAACTCAACATTTTGCGGATTTGGCGAAGCCTACGGGCGAAGTGCAGTTATTAATTGGAGCTGAAGGCGGTTTGAGCGAACGGGAATTGGCGTTTGCGCTGGAGGCGGGTTATCAAGGGATTGTTTTGGGGAAACGGATTTTACGCACGGAGACGGCGGCGGTGGCAACCTTGGCGATTTGTCAGGCGTTTTGGGGAGATTTAGCTTGAGTTAAGCTTTTGAAAATGGTGGCTATGAGTGGAGTTGAACCACCGACCTCAGCATTATGAGTGCCGCGCTCTAACCATCTGAGCTACATAGCCACACTGGAACTTCTAAAGCGCGTAATTATGATGGTTTAGAAAGTTACTGTCAAGTCAGTGGTAAATATTTTTTGGTCGTGTAACATTGAGAGTACAGTGTTAATTATACTAAATATGGAGTCCAATTCTCAAATTGAGAGAAAGAAATGAGAAGAAGTCAAGAGTCTGATGAAGAGAAGTTTAGAAAGTATGTAAAACTTGGTGAAGACAATTTAGTCTGTATTCAGTCTATGACTGATTGGTGTAAACATGTAGAGATAAAGCTGGAGGCTTCGGGGCTTTATGCTGAGTGGACAGGTTTACCCATTGGAAGTCACAGTATAGCTTGCCCATATGTGCGTGGTGGCTGGCATTCAATGCACTTACGTAGAATATTTTCTAATTTTCTCGATCAAAATTGTGCAAGTTGTTCACATCATGAACCAAATGGTAATACATCGTGGGGACAGAATATTATTGATGAATTTCATGAAAATAAGTGCAAACAAGAAGAAATCGTCAAACAGGAAGCTATCCGTATTTCGACTCTTTTAAGAAGCTTGCGTTCGCAAGCACAACATATTAGCGTCAATACAGAACATGAATCTCAGAAAATTGTGATGTTTTTGGAAAGAGTTTTTTCTGAAAATACTGAAGAACGTCAAAAAGCCGCTGAGTATCTAAAAAACTCTGCACGACTAGCGGCTGAGTTATTTACAAAGGAAGCCATCAATCTAATTTTAGAGTTAGCTATTTCTAATGAGTTTGCCGAGTTGTTACTGCCTGTTTGTGCCGAACTTGCAAGTACAAGAACTGATTTAACCGAGTCTTTTAAGAAAGTTGCCTTAGATAATATTGAAAGACATTCATATACTGAATTATCTGCGTATCTCTTGGTTCGTCTTAATAATTCTGTCATATATCCATTAGAGGAAATATGTATCAGACATTTATTGCTTTCACAAAATCATTATCGTTCAACTGATTATCGGAAGGGTGAAAAAAACAATTATATTCATAGTACAACTGTTCTTATACGTTGTTTTGACGAATCTCCCAATAGTTTAGAAGCTGTGATGCGCAATGAATTACAAAATAAAGACGAAATATTGCGTATCCAAGCATGTAGTTCATTAGCATTGATCCAACAACACAGACCTCAGTTGGTCTTAAATTTGTTAAAAGACCTAATGCAATCATTAGAGTTATACGAACATTCCTCCATGGATGCGCCGTCTAAACATATTATTCCCATTCTAGGAGTCGCTTTTAGATTTAATGCAAAATTTGTTGATTCATTTTTAGATAACGCAATGGAGCGGGTTCGTCCAACTATCCAAGAAGACATTATTCGAGTTTATCGAGCACAATTTTTCGATAAGACTCAGACTATAGGACACGAATATCAAGAATTTTCTGAAAGAACACAAATTACAATCCAAAGATTGCTCATATGGATAAAAGATGATCGGCTGGAAATTGACATTCGTAATGATATATTAGAAGTATTAGAAATAGCTTGTCAACGCACAACTGCTGGTATTATTGAACAATTTGATGCGTTACTGGGTTATTATGCTCTTATTTGTCAACAAGATGAACCGCCCAAAGCTCCACCTAAAATTCTACTTTTGAATGAGTTACACAAAAAGGAAAAACTTGAAAGTATCAATAATGACTTACGCAAACAACAATGGCAAATATTTAAAAGACGTTTAGACACATGTTTAGAGCATCTTTGCGAAAGTGATGCTTCTACAACTTTCAATTCAATTTCAGATTGTTTAAATCATCCGTTAGAACAGTTAGATGAAAGATTTAAAGCTGTTTGTGTCTCATTATTGGGTGTAATTGGCAAAAACTATCAATTTCAACCTCATGTATTGCCATTAATTTGGCGAACTTTAATGGATCATAGTTCAAACTTAGTAAGAGCAACATCGATAGATGCTATCACAGATATGTTTCGTTATTCAAATGCCAAACCGCCAGAAAATCTAATTGAAATTCTAATTATTTCTTTAACGGATAGATTCGTCATAATTCATCAAGCAGCATTACGGACTATTTCAGTTAATTATCATTGGTTCGATGAAAAACAATCAGTAAATATAGTGAGTATACTTTCTAATCATTTGAAATATTATAAAACCGATGAATATCAACTCAAAGAAATTTGTAAAACTATTTTAGGTGTCAGTAATAAAAAAAATCATATTTTGGAGGAAATCGCATATCATCTTGTAAAATCTGTATTTCCAATAGGAATTGAATCAGTTGATCAAGATATTATAAAAACGTTGATGTATTTCTCTAAGCAAAATAAATCAATTATGCAATCTGTTGCAAAAGATGTTGCCTTATTTCTGGCTCGTTACGATAGAGACTCTATGAATTGGTATGGACATTCTAGACGAGGCAACATGTTCACTTGGCTACACGAATTACCTTTGGAAACTTACCAATTGGTTGCTAATGATATTTTAAAGTGTGCTAAAAAATTGGCATTAAAAGATGCTTGGGAAAGTTGCCATTTTGCCAGTTTCTTTGCTCATTATAGAGCTTTTGAATATGAGGCAATCGTTTTAGAAATAGCCGCTAATGCTTTACCTAAAGAATTAAGGCATGAGTCTTTTAAAGTGACATTACAGCAGTTAGCTAATATTGCAAAAGCAAATGCAGCTTTACAACGCGGTGATATAAAAAATGCCGCATCTTATTTTGCTCAATAGAAGTAACCTATATGATTTATCAATCTGAGTTGAAAATTGAGCAGGCACTTCAGGCTATTACACTCCATAAAGAAGTTCGCAGGTTATTAATACCTAGCTTTACAGGACAGGTAGAATGGTTTACTAACGTAAAGAATATAATTGCTCATATTGAAACTGCTATTGAAAAAATACCAGAAGAATATTCTCCCAAAGAATGGAAGTTGATGATTGCAGGATTACGTGTCCTCTCAAGTCAAATGGCATGTGAAAAAATTGCAGAAACTG
>JBDLSS010000063.1:0-3063 GCA_039799345.1 Pseudomonadota bacterium | reverse complement strand
ACACCGATTACGGCTTGTTGACGGCGGACAAAACCATTGGCGAAGATGTGCATAAAATGTTTATGCAATTGACCACCTTGGGGCGCGGCGCGCAACTCAAAAAATTGCTGCAATCTCCCTTCAGTTTGCACACAGGAATTTTATCGCGCATTGACCGCGAAGCCGCGAATGCGCGTCAAGGCAAGCCCGCACACATCATCGCCAAAGTGAACGCGCTGACCGAATCGCAAATTATTCGCGCCCTGTACCGCGCTTCCATTGCAGGGGTAAAAATCGATTTAATTATTCGTGGAATTTGTTGCCTGCGTCCCGGCGTGCCGGGGATTTCAGAAAATATTAATGTGCGTTCAATTGTGGGGCGTTTCTTAGAACATACGCGTGCCTTTTATTTTCATAATGCAGGCGAGACCGAAGTGTTCTGTGCCAGTGCAGATTGGATGGATCGGAATTTATTGAAGCGGGTTGAAACCTGCTATCCAATTGAAAATACAGAATTAAAAGCGCAAGTGCTTAATGTATTAAAACTCTACTTAAGCGACAATACTCAAGCATGGGTATTAAATAATAAGGGCGGTTACACCCATCTTGCCCCCACTGGCGATGAAATTCCAATCTCAGCACAACAAACTTTGTTGCAAAGTCTCGCAGAAAAGTATTAAGCTATTCCCTATCCTTGGATTTCTGTATTTACTCAATATGGAAATCACGCATCATTGCTGCTACTGGCAAGTTCGACTTGCTATCTAGCAGCTTTTTTTATTTTAAGCGCGGAGAAAAATGATTTTCATAATCGCTTAAGAAACACATATGGTAACCCACGCTTAACTTTCACATCACGTTTTCACAACGATAAGAATTACAATGCTTTTCCGTGCGACACTGCAAAAGCTTAATACTGCTTGCATCTCTCCTTTGGGTCACCGATGCTTAGATTAACCAAGCGTTTTAGGAGGGTTAGCAATGGACAAGATTTGGTTATCTCACTACCCCGCAGGAATTCCCGCCGAGATTAATCCTGACGCATTTTCTTCGTTAGTTGCACTCTATCAGCACAGCGTTGCCGAATTTGCGGATAAAACCGCGTTTCAGCACATGGGAGTCAATTTAACCTATGCCGAATTGGCAGAATTAAGCCAAGCTTTCGCCGCCTATTTGCAACAAGAACTCGGCATGAGAAAAGGGCAACGGTTCGCAATCATGCTGCCCAACTGCCTGCAATATCCCGTGGCATTATTTGGTGCATTGCAAGCAGGCTTAATCGTGGTCAATGTGAACCCGCTTTACACCGCCCGTGAATTGCAATTGCAACTCGCAGATTGTGGCGCACGCACGATAATTATTTTGGCGAATTTTACCCAAACCCTAGAAACTATTATTAAACAAACGGGGGTGGAACATGTCATCGTCAGTGAATTGGGTGACTTGCTGCATTTAAAAGGTTACATGGTCAATTTTATGGTCAAACATGTGAAGCATTTAGTGCCTACACACCATTTAGAAAATGCCATTCCTTTCAAACAAGTGTTAGAAATTGCCCGCGATCTGCCGTTTAATTACCTCGAAATTAAAGGCGAAGATTTGGCATTTTTACAATATACAGGCGGAACTACAGGCATTTCTAAAGGCGCAATGCTCAGCCATCGCAATATGGTTGCCAATGTCGAACAAGCCTCCGCATGGTTAAAACCTGTGTTAAAAGTCGGTGAAGAGATTGTTATCACTGCCTTGCCGCTGTATCACATTTTTGCCTTAACGGCGAATTGCCTCAGCTTTATGCGTTTTGGCGGTTGCAATGTGTTGATTACCAATCCACGCGATTTTCCTGCGTTTATTCAAACTTTGAGTGAAGTGCCGTTCACCGCCATCACAGGCGTGAATACTTTATTCAACGCGCTCACCCAACAAATGGCGTTTGCAGATTTAGATTTTAGCCAGTTACGCATTACTTTGGGCGGCGGCATGGCGGTGCAATCCACAGTTGCAGCACGTTGGGAAGAAATGACAGGCATTCCTTTACTCGAAGCCTACGGTTTGACCGAAGCCGCGCCTGCGGTGTGCATTAATCCGCTAGATGCGCCACATTATACAGGCAGTGCGGGTTTACCCGTGCCGTCCACTGAAATCGGGATTTTGTCGCCCTACGGTGAAGAATTAAAATTGGGTGAAGTGGGTGAACTTTGTGTGAAAGGTCCACAAGTGATGCGCGGTTATTGGCGCAATGAGTCGGAAACGCGCAAAGTATTTGATGCGAATGGCTGGTTGCACACGGGCGATATGGCGTTTCTCGACCCGCAAGGCTATGTCCATATCGTAGACCGTCAAAAAGATATGATTTTAGTCTCAGGTTTTAATGTCTATCCCAATGAAATTGAAGCGGTAGTGATGGCTGAAGGACGAATTTTAGAAGTGGCGGCGGTGGGTGTGCCTGATGAACGTTCTGGGGAAACGGTGAAATTGCTGGTCGTGCGCCGCGATCCTATCACCCATGAGGAATTGCTGGATTATTGCCGCGCCAATTTGACTGCATATAAATTGCCGAAATATATAGAGTTTCGCAGTGAATTACCGAAAAATAACGTGGGAAAAATTTTGCGGCGTATGCTACGAGAAGCTTAAATAATAAAATAAAGTCCATTTTTTACAAAGATTACAGTATGTTAAGATTGAGTTAAGATTCATTCGATAGACTGTGACCATTAAAGTTCTACTTAGGAATTCTGGTCATGTTAATCCTTAAATCTTTACCACTGGCATTAGGTTTATGTTTGCTCAGTGGCAGTGTGCTCAGCAGTGAATTAAGTACGCCACGCACAGTTATACGTGACAACGAAAATATTAATGTCACTGCCCGTTTTCCCAATGGCGAAACGGGTGACTTATACCTTGCCACAGTGGTCAATGGTAAAGTTTTCTTTATTACACCAAATGGTTTGACCGAAAAAGTTGAGCCAAAACATAAATCTCAGTATTTTGAAGGGATTTATCCGCTGTTAAATACCCCCGCCAGTGCATTGACCCCTGGTGTTTATCCACTTTATCAAGTGCTGACTCGTACCGATGGCA
>JBDLSS010000062.1:0-14735 GCA_039799345.1 Pseudomonadota bacterium | reverse complement strand
AACGCGGCGGTTGTGGTTTTAGTTTTGGTAATGGCTGCTCGGATGGGGTCAGCGATGACAATTTATTCGGGGGCAAGAAAACCAATCGCCGCATCATTCCTATCAAAACCGCATTGTGAGGCTGAGATGAGCTTATTTAGTTTGTTATCGCGGGTGCTGAGTTATCCGACGCAAGAATTGCAGCAGCATTTGCCTGAACTCATTAATTATGTGCAGGCTGACCGCATTTTATTGCCCGAGCTGCGTCAAGAACTGCTGGCGTTATTAAACAGTTTAGCCGTACAAGATTTGCTGGATTTACAAAGCCGTTATGTGAGTTTATTTGATCGCGGACGGGCGGTGTCCTTGTTGATGTTTGAACATGTACACGGTGAATCACGAGATCGTGGGCAAGCGATGGTGGATTTAATCCAACTCTATGAAAGTTATGGCTTAAGTCTATCAGTGCGTGAACTGCCTGATCATATTCCTTTATTTTTGGAATTTTTGGGACAGTTGCCGTTTA
The DNA here is from genome assembly GCA_039799345.1 of Pseudomonadota bacterium. GTDB lineage: Bacteria > Pseudomonadota > Gammaproteobacteria > Beggiatoales > Beggiatoaceae > JAQTYU01. Next base: position 14,230 of record JBDLSS010000062.1, on the reverse strand, counting down.
GTGAGGCGCAGCCTTTGCTCGAAGAAGTTGCCCCGATTTTTGGGGTGTTGGCGGCGCGACTGCAACAACGCAATAGTCCGTATCATGCGGTGTTTGGGGCATTATTGTGTTTAGCAGGCAAGCCTGTGGATATGGAAACTTTGCGGGCGAAAGCCGCTCAAGAAATTCCCGATGACACCCTCGAAGCGATTGATAAGATTTGGGAAGAAGAATCGGTGCGCTTTGCGGGGAATCCTCAAGCCTGCGCCCACAATGAAGTTACGCAGCCTGTGCATTGGGCAAGTAAAGCTTCTCCGCTCAATGCACCTCATGCTTAACAGAAAGGAGTGATTACAATGTTTCAATCCACGCTCGACCTCATCCGTCAAGCGAAACCCACCGACGGATGGAGGTCGGTGAATTGTTCCTCCCCATCAACGAGGAGCTTATTGAAAAGGATAATCATGCTAACGCATTGTTGTCAAATCCAAGTTTTCCCCCTGAAGGGGAAGTTTCAAACCAGCAAGGAAATTTGATGAATGAGTTTTTGTTTGGGGTGTATCCTTACATCGCGCTGACGATTTTTTTATTGGGCAGTTTGCTGCGTTTTGACCGCGACCAATATACCTGGAAAGCGGACTCCAGCCAGTTATTGAAGCGCGGGCAGTTACGCATGGGTAGTATGTTATTTCATGCTGGGGTGCTGCTGTTATTTTTTGGGCACTTGTTTGGCTTATTAACCCCGCACGCGGTTTACAGTGCTTTCGGCCTGTCCGTGCCCACTAAGCAGTTAATTGCGGTGGTGGCAGGAGGGATTTTTGGCTTGATGTGTTTGGTGGGAATTAGTTTGTTAATTCACCGCCGTTTGAGTGAGCCACGGATTTTAGCCACCAGCAGCAAAATGGATATTGCGATTTTATTCTGGGTCGCGCTGACTTTGGTGATTGGCTTGATTAGCACGTTTTTTTCGCTGGCGCACAAGGAAGGAGAAATTATGCTGTTGCTCGCAGAATGGGCACAACATATTGTGACTTTTAGAGGCGGTGCAGCAGAAGCGATGCTTAACGTGCCGTTTATTTATAAATTGCATGTCGTGTGTGGGCTGACTTTATTCGTGATGTTCCCATTCTCGCGCTTGGTACATGTGTGGAGCGGTTTCGGAATTGTCGGTTATTTGTTCCGTCCTTATCAATTAGTGCGGCAACGTAAATCAATGATTATTAAGTAAAATTTTTTATTATTGTAGCATTTAAACCTGCCAACTTTTAATAGTTGGCAGGTTTTTTGTTGATTAGTTAAATACCGTCTACAGGAAAAATTTGATGCTCGAATAATTTATAAACTTGCTTTCGTCCAAGCATTCCCGATAATAATCGCCAATCTCCGCTCTCATATCGAACACGCCCTGCAACAATCGTCTCGTGAACTCTTAATTCGCTGGCTAATTTCTTAGCATTTTCAGGGGTATAGTCAAATCTAACTGCGCTCTTAGCCCATTTTTCAAGTGGGATTAAAGCATTTTTAGCCGCTTCATTGGCTTCTGTCTCAATGAGTTCATTGGCGTGAACTTTATCGTCTAAATCATCAGTAATATAAGAAATTTCTTGATTTAAATGTTTTTGTACATGATTTAGTTCATGTAGTAATACAAACCAAAAATTATCTAAACGATCATGGCGCAAAGTTAATCCAACCACAGGAATATCACCATCCATTAACGCCGCCCCATCAAGATAGGTTTTCGGAAAATGGGGTTCTATCACAAGGGCAATACCATGTTGGGCTAAAAACTCTTAGGCTAATAATGGGCCCTGCTCAAAACGAGACAGCCTGACTAATTCAGACAAGAACTCATCTGTGATCAATCCTGATTGATAAGTTTCCGACAAATGAGCGGCTCGCGCCTTTTTAAGGACGCAGCCCAACCATGCTTTAAGTGCAAAATCATTCATGTTTTTGCTACCACTTTGATGTTGGGGTGCTCGTAGAAAAGTCGGTGCTTTTCCTGGAATATTTAATGACACAAAAAAGTTGCGTATTAACTCTTCTGCATAGTCCAGTAATTGAGAACCGCTAATAACAGTGGCATATTGTTCTTTGAACTTATCTAAGTAGCCACGTTTATCCAGCTCCACAATAGGATACTGTGTGTAATCTTCACAGGTAGGCATCTTCAGTTCATTCACTGGAATATTTGAATCTGCAATCAACACCTCGGCTGAAATGCCTAAACCGTGGTGTAATTGACGAATCATATTTAGACTTAAAGAACGTTTTTCAGATAATACTTCAGAGACTTTTGAGAGGTTTCCAATATAGGGTACTAAATCTTTTTGACGTAAGCCCATTTGTTCCATGCGAAACAAAATAGCATCAATGGGTGATACTTGAGGGGCGGGCACGTTTTTACGTTCATAATCTTCAATAATTAGTGCAAGCAATTCTAATTCTGCTTCTTCGTCCATCAACTCAGACAGACGAGCCATTGCCTCATAATAATCGTTCTCTGTTTTGATGATTCGAGCTTTCATGTTTATTCCCTTGCTGAACCTTAAAACTTTGGTATTCCTAAAGAATTAGTGATATTAAAATAAGAAAAGTGGTGATTATAGAGGAGAAGCTGAAATGCTGACTTGCCCTAACTGTAAAGCAACGCACATCGTAAAATATGGAAAAACCCGCTCAGGTACACAAAACTACAAGTGTCGTGAATGTGGTCGACGTTTCGTAGAACATCCTACCAAAAAATATATGAGCCAAGAAACATGGGCGCAAATAGATAAGTTACTCAAAGAAAAGCTCCCCCTCAGTGGAATAGTCCGAGTCACAGGAATCTCGGGGACGTGGTTGCAACGTTATGTAAACCGTTTATACGAGAAACAATGCTTAAAGCCACAGCCTGTAAAAAAAGGGAAGTTGTGCTTAGAATGCGATGAAATATGGTTATTTGTAGGAAACGCTAAAGGGAAAGTATGGATATGGCTAGCTTTGGATAGGGATTTACGAGAGGTTTGCGGTGTATCTTCAATGTGCGGTGTGTTACACCGATTTCTGGGAAGATTACAAGAAAGTGCTCCCCAGTAAACGCCATAAAGCAGTAGGGAAAGAGACAGGACTGACTAATCATATAGAGCGATTTAACAATATGTTAAGACAGCAAGTCAGTCGTTTAGCGAGGAAAACTTTATCTTTCTCGAAGAAGTTAGAAAATCACATCGGAACTATTATTTATTTCATTAACCATTATAATAAATCACTGCTTCTTTAAGACTATCCAAAATAAAAAGCCCCAACAGCTTTTAAAAATTGTTGGGGCTTTTTATTAAAAAATTACAGCGGACGGCTTACAAAAGTCACCGTGCGATCTTCTTCATCTAACACCGCATGGAAACCCAATTTTGCCATTAATTTCAACATGCTGTGGTTATTACTCAACACATCGCCTTCAATGGTTTTCAAACCTCTGGAACGTGCCGCATCCATGATGGAAGTCATCAATTTATGCGCTACACCCCGATGTTTCCAACGATCCGAAATTACCAACGCGAATTCACAACTCTCGCCATCAGGATTAATTGCGTAACGCGCCACGCCTAATTCCACTTCGCGCCCGTCTTCTTCAGTCACTGCAATTAACGCCATTTCGCGGTCATAATCGATTTGCGTGAAACGTACCAACATCGTTGGGGTTAATTCTTGCAAACTTTGCATGAAACGGAAATATTTCGATTCTTCCGACAAGCCACGTACAAATTCTTGTTCAATATCCGCATCTTCAGGACGAATCGGACGGATTAAAATATCTGTGCCGTCAGGGAGTTGCCATTGTTGCAATAAATGGGAAGGATAGGGATAAATCGCCATGTGTGAATAACGATCCGTGGAATGGCTGTGATAATCCACCACAATCCGTGCATCCACAGCAACTACGCCATGCTCGTCAATAATCAAGGGATTAATATCCATTTCCCGCAACCAAGGCAGTTCGCACGCCATTTCGGAAACCCGCAATAAAGCATGTTCCAAAGCATCTAAATCCGCAGGCGGCATTTGACGGAAATGATCCAACAATTTCGCGGCGCGAGTTTTGCTGATCATGCTTTTTGCTAAATAACGGTTCAGCGGGGGCAAACTCACAGCGGTGTCGCCCAGCACTTCAACCATCGTGCCGCCCATGCCGAAAGTAATAATCGGACCAAACACGGGGTCGCGCACAATCCCAATCATCAGCTCGCGCCCATTGGGCTTGCTGATCATACGCTCGACCGTCACCCCATCCAAACGCGAATTCGGGCAATGTTGCTGCACTTGCTGCATGATGCTGCGGAATGAGTCGCGCACCGATTGGGCATTAGTAATATTCAAACGCACCCCGCCGACATCGCTCTTGTGCGAAATATCAGGCGAGTTAATTTTCAAGGCAATCGGGAAGCCCATCGATTCGGCTAACACTAAAGCTTCGTTGGCAGTACGCGCAATCGCGGTGGCAACCACAGGAATTCTAAACGCGCCGAGCAGGGCTTTTGACTCCATTTCAGTCAAGACTTTGCGACGTTCTGCGAGCACACTTTCAATGATAATCTTCGCGCCTTCCACATCAGGGCTGTCTTGATGTCCCAATGATTCAGGAGTTTGCAATAATAATTGCTGATTTTGGTGATAAGCGGAAAGATACTGAAAGGATTCCACTGCCGCTTCTGGGGTGCGAAACTCAGGAATACGGCGTTGCACAAAGGCGCGACGACTTTCTTCAATTTGCTTGCCGCCCATCCAACATCCTAATACAGGTTTACTGGATTTCTCGGCGAGTTCAATGACGGCGTGCGCGGCTTCCAAAGGATGGCTCATCGCTTGCGGGGTCAAAATCACCAGCACCGCATCAATATTCGGGTCTTCCAAACAAGCGGCAACCGCGAGTTGATAACGTTCTGCGGTGGCATCGCTGCCAATGTCCACAGGATTGGCGTGCGACCATAAGGGTGGCAAGGTTTTATTCAATGCGGTCAGCGTAGTTTGCGACAAGGTTGCCAGTGGAATATTCAGCTCTACCGCGCTGTCAGTTGCCATGACGCCTGGCCCGCCGCCATTGGTGACGATTGCCAAACGATTGCCGTGCGCTTTGTAACGCGAAGCCAAGGTTTTCGCGGCGGCGAATAATTGCCCAAAGGTTTTAACCCGCACCACACCCGCCCGTTGCAGCGCGGCATCAAAGGCATCATCGCGCCCAACCATCGCGCCACTGTGCGACATCACCACTTTAGACACGCTTTCAAAGCGACCACTTTTAATCACGATCACGGGTTTAATTCGGGCGGCAGCACGTAATCCACTCATAAAGCTACGGGATTGATGAATCCCTTCGATATACATCAAAATCCCTTGGGTTTGCGGGTCGGAGACTAAATAATCCAACACCTCCCCAAAATCGAGATCGGCCGATGTCCCCGTAGAAACCACGGTGGAAAAGCCCACATCCAAAGGCACTGCCCAGTCTAAAACCGCTGCACACAATGCACCCGATTGTGACACTAAAGCTAAATTACCTGCTTTTGCAGTGCCTTTTAAGAAGGTCAAATTCAAGCCGATGCTGGGGCGCATAATCCCAAGGCTGTTAGGTCCGATGAAGCGGATGCCGTAACGTTTGGCAATTTCTTGGAGTTTCTTTTCGAGCTTTGCGCCCTGTGCACCCGTTTCACTGAAGCCTGCGGAATGGATAACCACCATTTTAATTCCGTAATCGCCACAACATTCGAGAATGGCGGGCACGGTTTTGGCAGGCGTGGTAATCACTGCTAATTCAATGGGTTTGCCAATTTCTTTTAAGCTTTTATAGCTGGGACGTTCTTGAACTTTTTCATATTTGGGATTGATAGCATACAACTCTCCTTTGTAGCCACTTTCCAGCAGATTTTTGAAAACAACGTAACCTACGGAATCTTCAGTATTACTTGCGCCGAAGATGGCAACAGAAGTGGGTGTGAAAAGCGGTTTCAGGTAGTGTTTGCTCATGATTCATATATCCTTATAAACATAAATCATAGTATAACGAATTTAAACAATGTTGTGCAGTGCAACATTTAAAAATAACTTATCTTTTTTAGGACGTGTTATCTAACTGCTTGAAAGATGGGCAGCCTACATGCAACGTAGTGAAATATGGATCATTTAAATTTTGGTAAATTTTGGGTAGTACTAGGGCGAGTCATCAATTAGGTTTTAATAGAAAGTAGCGCGTTTAAAAACCTTTAAAGAAGCCCCCAACCCCATAAAGGGGGCTAAACACAAACAAGTTATTTAATGTTTAATATTTTAAGTCCCCTTTAGGGAATTTAGGGGCTGATTTTTAGGTTTAGTCCTCTTTAGAGGTGGGGCGCAGTTAAAACCTAATTGATGACAAGCCCTAGCACATCCTATTAGCACTAAAGGGGACTTTAAAGATAAAGACTTAGGGACTTGGGGAATTTTTTAAATTTCAATCCCCACGCATTCCGCTACTTTGCATACGAGCTATCGTTTTAATACGGGCATTAGGAGCGCAGTTAGCCGCCAATGCGTTTATAATGAAGAAGTTCTTATCCAAATTTTATTAACCATGTCATCTGCAATTATCGAAATTAATCAGTTATATACCCAATTTGGGAATTTAATTATTCATGAAGCCTTAGAATTAACAATTCAGAAGGGCGAAATCATTGCGCTAATTGGGGGCAGCGGCACGGGAAAAACCACCTTGTTGCGTGAAATTATTTTGCTCGAACAGCCTAAATCAGGCTCGATTCGGGTGTTTGGAGAGGAAATTCTAGCCTTGGGGGAAACCCAAGCAATTTGGTTGCGGCGACGTTGCGGAGTGATGTTTCAACATGGCGCATTATTCAGCTCGTTGACGGTGGCAGAAAATATTGCCGTGCCGCTCAAAGAACACACGCAACTTAGCCCGCGCATGATTGATGAAATTGTCGCTTATAAAATTGCAATCGTGGGTTTGCCCGCGCATGCAGGAATTAATTATCCCTCACAACTCAGTGGTGGCATGGTGAAACGCGCCGCGCTCGCCCGCGCCCTCGCATTAGACCCCGAAATTTTATTTTTAGACGAACCCACCGCAGGCTTAGACCCCATCGGCGCAGGCGCATTAGATGATTTAATCTTACAACTTCAAAATTTATTAGGATTGACGATTGTAATGGTGACACATGATTTAGATTCATTGTGGAAAGTGACGGATCGCATTGCAGTGTTGGCGGATAAAAAAGTTATCGCCGCCAAACCGATTCATGAATTAGTCAATTTGCATCATCCTTGGCTACAAGCCTATTTTCATGGTGCACGCGGACGAGCGGCACAGGAGTCAACATGGACAGCAAGGTAAATTATGCGTTTGTCGGTTTGGTGGTGATTATTTTAAGCGTCGCCCTGCTTGCCACCGTATTATGGATGACCGCCGCCACTGACCAGCGCGTTTATAACTCATATCAGGTTTATATCAAAGAATCAGTGTCGGGCTTAAACCGCAAAGCCTTGGTGAAATATCGCGGCGTAGAAGTGGGCGAAGTCAAAGACATTGGGCTAGACCACACCCGCCCTAGTTAAGTTTGGGTCTTATTAGAAATCGAAAGCCACACCCCTGTGAAACGCGACACCATGGCAACGCTTGCCACCCAAGGCTTAACAGGATTGGCGTATATCGAACTCAGTGGCGGTTCAGTAGATGCGCCCGCCCCAGAAATCAAAGCAGGACAGCGTTATCCTGAATTATTAGCAAAACCTTCGTTATTGGTGCGTATCGACACCGCCTTTTCCAAAGTGATGAAAGATTTTGAAAGCATTTCAGGCTTGGGTGATGAATTGCTGAAAAATTTAAATGGGGTTTCTGGCGTGGCTCGCAAATTATTATCCGAAGAAAATCAGCAGCGGGGCGTGCAAATTTTGGAACATATCGAGGCAATTTTGCACAGTGTTGCCGCCCGCAAAGACAATATTGAACGCAGTTTAATAGCATTAGATAAAACTTTAGAAAATACTGCCGCCGCCAGCGCACGCCTGCCCCTGCTGCTTACGAAGTTGGAAAAAACCTTGGACAGCGTCGAGCAAACGACACAACAAGCCACGAGTTTAATCACAGACACCCGCCAAGATATTAAACAAACCACGCAGGCAGTGGCGCAAATCAGCAAAGGGCTGAGCAGTTCGGTGAATAATAGTCGGCAAAATGTGGATCAATTCAGCCGCCAAGCTTTGCCAGAAATAGCTGCCTCTTTGCGGGAACTGCATGATTTATTACAAAGTTTGCGACAATTTAGCCGTAGTTTAGAGCAAAAACCGAACATGTTATTGTTGGGTAAACCCAAATCGAATCCTGCGCCGGGGGAATAAAATGCGCGTTTTAAAAATACTTTTTATTATCAATTTATTAAGCTTAAGTGCGTGCAGTTTAATACCCAGCGAAGACACGCCTATGGCGCAGTATATTTTCGAGTTGCCCACAGTGCCCACAGGCAAAGCGCGGACGGCTGCAAAAATTTTACAAGTTGCCATGCCCCAAGCAACGGCGGGCTTTGACAGTCAGGGCATGAGCTATATTCGCCGTCCTGCACAATTGGAGCGTTACACCAAAAGCCAATGGGTGGACACACCCGCGCACATGTTATTGCCGCTATTAGTGCGTAGTTTGGAAGTCAGCGGGCAATATCAAGCGGTGCTGTCGGCAAACACTTCTAATTTATCAGGTGAGATTCGTGTTGATACTGAAATTCTCCAATTACAACAAGAATTTATCTCTCAGCAAGCCAGCCGCGTGCGTGTGGTGTTGCGGGTGCAAGTGTTTAATTTAGTGGAACATAATGTGTTAGCCACGCAGGTTTTTGAACTCAGTGAAACCGCTCCCAGCGAAGATGCACAGGGTTATGTGATTGCGACCAATCAAGTCTTATCCAAATGGCTGCCTGTGTTTCAAGCCTTTGTCAACAAAGCTATTTATGGTTAAAAAAACTTATGTCTGAAGCTCATGATTGTGGACATCATCACCCGCATGCCACTGATAATATTAAACTCGCGTTTTTCTTAAATTTAGCCTTTGCCTTGCTGGAATTGGTGGGCGGCATGATGAGCAATAGCATGGCAATTATGTCGGATGCCTTGCATGATTTTGGCGACAGTTTAATGCTGGGCAGTGCATGGTATTTGGAAAATGTTAGCCAGCGTCAACGTGATCCACAATTTCCCTATGGTTATAAACGTTTTTCTGTGCTCAGTGCCTTGTTAAATAGCATGGTGTTATTGCTGGGTTCGCTGTTGATTATTGCCCACGCTTTGCCGCGTTTGTGGCATCCCGAAACGGTCAATGTGCAAGGGATGTTAGCCTTGGCAGTGCTGGGGGTGGCGGTGAATTTGGTTGCGATGCTGCGCTTGCGTCAAGGACATAGCCATAATGAACAAGTGATTAGCTTGCATTTTTTAGAAGACGTGCTGGGCTGGGTGGCGGTGTTGGTGGTGGGCGTGGTGATGCTATTTGTAGATATGCCGATTTTAGACCCTTTACTTTCTATCGGTATTGCCGCGTATATTGCGAGCAACGCGCTGAAAAACTTGTGGGCAACGGCACGAATTTTCTTGCAAGCGATTCCGCATAGTATACAACCTGATGAATTAGTTAAAAATTTGCGGCAAAAATTTCCCGAATGTTTAGAAATCCACGACGTGCGTTTGTGGACGATGGACGGCAATGAACATATTTTATCTTTACATTGGGTGGTCGCAGATGCGAGTTCAACCGCACAAATTAGCGCGTTAAAACAGCAAGTTCGTGACTATTTGCTGCAACAACAGATTTCGCATGTCACCATTGAAGTGGAATATCGCAGTGAACATTGTCAATTTGTTGCGCCGTAAGTTCTGCACAGATTTTTGCACTCTAAATTCTTAAGGAATAATAGCTTATGAAATTTATTCACGCCGCCGATATTCATTTAGACAGTCCTTTGCGTGGACTTGCCCGTTATGAAGGCGCACCCGTTGAACAAATGCAAAGTGCAACCCGTCGCGCTTTTGTGAATTTAATCGATTTGGCTTGTGAAGAAGCGGTCGATTTTATGATTTTGGCGGGCGATTTATATGATATGGATTGGAAGGATTACAACACGGGTTTATTTTTTAATCAGCAAATGAATCGTCTTAATCAAGCGGGCATTGCGGTGTATTTGTTACGCGGCAATCACGATGCCGAAAATTTAATGACCAAACAATTGCGCTTGCCTGACAATGTGCATGTTTTCAGCGCGCAACAGCCTGAAACCTTTGTAATTGAGGCGTTAGGCGTGGCATTGCATGGACAAAGTTTTGCGGGACGTGCGGTTACTGAAGATTTGAGTGAAGCGTATCCGCACGCCTTGGCAGGTTTATTTAATATTGGGGTATTGCGCACCTCGTTGAATGGGCGTGAAGGGCATCAAACTTACGCGCCTTGTACATTGTCGAGTTTGTTAATGCACGGCTATGATTATTGGGCTTTGGGACATGTGCACAAGCGCGAAGTATTAAATGAACAGCCTTATGTGGTGTTTGCGGGCAATTTGCAGGGGCGACATGCGCGGGAAACGGGGGCAAAAAGTTGCACTTTGGTCGAAGTGCAAGGCAAGGAAATCAGCCTGCGTGCTTGCGAAGTCGATGTGTTGCGCTGGGAAGTTTTGGAATTGGATGCCCGTGAATTGCAGCAATTGGAAGAATTACTCGATCAAGCCGACGTGGCGGTGACTCAAGCCTTGCAACAAGCGAAAGAACGACCTTTGGCAGTGCGTTTTGTGGTGACGGGGCGCAGTGTTTTACATTCGGAATTACACAGCCAGTTTGAACAATGGAGTAATGATTTACGCGCCACGATTAATAATGCGAGTTTCGGAAAAGCGTGGGTGGAAAAAATTCAGCTCAAAACTCAGCCCTTGCGTGACAATTTGCCGCTTGATGGGCCTTTAACCGAATTATTTGAAGTTTTACGCGCCTTGCCAGGCAACGAGACGGAATTACAAAAGTTGGGGGAAGAATTCAAGGCATTAAAGCAGGCGTTGCCCAGTGAATTGCGAACGCGTGAGGAAGGTTTCGACCCCGAAAACCCAGAAACTATTAAAGCCTTGTTACCTCTGGTGGAAGAATTATTGTTGGGGCGGTTGTCGGCTTGAGAAAGAATAGTTTGTTAAATTAACCTGAGTTTGGGATAAGAAATAGCAAAAAGTTTAGTAAATCCAGTTTGTTAAAAAAGTTGCAAAGATTATCTGAATCAGGATTCACAGGATTAAAAGATTTTCAGAATTAAAAAAATCTTTTTCAACATTATATATTCATCCTGCTTTAATTCGAATAATTCTGTGAATCCTGATTCAGACAATCCTCACAACTCAAAGAAGTCAGGGACACAGCAAATCCCTTCATCTTATCTTTCGGGAAAACCCAAAGCCGCCAAAGTTTTTACCAAATTATCGCGGTTCAAATTTTCCCCTTCAATTTCGACTAAACCCGTGGCAACATCGACCGCAATCGCGCCCACGCCGGGAATTTTGCTTAACACGGTTTTAATCGAGGTGACGCAACCGCCACATTTCACATTGTCCACTTCAATACTTTCTTGCATCGCATTTGCTCCTATTGAAAACACGGATAAAACTTGACTGTCACTGATTTAGTCACTATTTTAGCATATTAGATAACACTAATTTATCGACACCAAAGGAGGATACGCATGAAATTTGCCATCCTAGTCAACGAAGGGGCGTATCAGCATCAAGCCTCTGATTCAGCTTTTCAATTTGTCAAAGCCGCACTCGAAAAAGGTCACGAAATTTTTCGGGTTTTTTTCTATCACGATGGGGTTTATAACGCCAACCGTTTGAGCGTGCCGCCCCAAGATGACCGTAATATTAACAAACGTTGGTCTGAATTGGCACAGCAGCACTCAGTCGATTTGGTAGTGTGTATTGCCGCAGCGCAGCGGCGTGGGATTTTAGATGCAGCAGAAGCCAAGCGACAAGGCAAAGATGTGGATAATCTTGCCGAAGGTTTTAGGATTTCAGGTTTGGGGCAGTTGATTGAGGCAGGCATTGAAGCGGATCGGCTCATTGTGTTTGGAGATTAAAAAATGGGTGTCACCAAGAAATTGTTATATCTGAATCGTAAAGCCCCGTACGGCACGATTTACGCTCAAGAGGCTTTGGAAGTGGTGCTGATTGGCAGTGCGTTTGAGCAGGATATTAGTCTGGCGTTTGTAGATGATGGCGTGTTTCAGCTTAAAAAACAGCAAGATACTAAAGCCTCTGGGATGAAAAATTTCTCGCCCACGTATCGCGCTTTAGATGATTATGATGTGAACAAATTATATGTTGAGCAGGAATCTTTGGCGGCGCGGGGTTTGAAAGTTGAAGATTTAATCGTGCCTGTGCAGGTGTTGAACAGTGCGGAATTGGCGGCATTGATGGCGACGCAAGACCTTGTTTTCAGTTTTTAAGGGGGCGCAATGAATACTTTACACACGGTGAATCAATCGCCCTTTGAGCGCAATAGTTTGAATAGTTGTTTACGCTTGGCGGCGGCTGAAAGCAGTATTTTATTGTTTGAAGATGGGATTTATGCGGCGTTGCAGGGCACAGATTTCAGTGAAACCATTCAAGCTGCCTTGGCAAAGCATTCTATTTATGTGCTTGTTCCCGATTTGCAGGCGCGTGGCATGTCGCTGGAACAGGTGATTGTTGGCGTGCAAGCGATTGATTATGCAGGTTTTGTCGATTTGACGACCACGCATTATCCGATTCAAGCGTGGTTATAAGAATTTTTACAAGGAGTTGTTGAAATGGCAATTGAAGTGAATGGCAAAGTTTTGGAAACCGATGAAGAAGGTTATTTGAATAATTTAGCCGATTGGAGTGAAGAGGTTGCGAACAGTATGGCGGCTAAAGATGGGACGGAATTGACGGCGGCGCATTGGGAAGTGATTAATTTCTTGCGTGGCTATTATGAGGAATATCAAATTGCGCCTGCGGTGCGGATTTTGACTAAGGCGGTGGCGAAAAGTTTGGGCGCGGATAAGGGGAATACGCAATATTTGTATACCTTGTTTCCCTCAGGACCTGCAAAACAGGCGTGTCGTTATGCGGGTTTGCCTAAACCCACGGGTTGTATTTAAGCTTTTTTACGCGCTGTGCCTGTCGTGGCACAGTGTCGTTCAGCGCGAACGGGTTGTGATGTGAAAAACACGGGGGGGTTCGCGCATCTTTATCTCTTTGATTTCTTTACTTTCTATTTTTTCCCAGCTTGAAATTTCTCTTATTTCCCATTTTAAAAATCAGTTCGCGCTAGACAAGGAAATAAAGCCTAGATATTATGGGCTTGCCATTATGGCATTTCACCAGCCTTTCGGGGCTGGTATGGATTGAAACGTTTCTTTGTCCACATTTGCGATTCTGATTGCGCCGCCATTTCACCAGCCTTTCGGGGCTGGTATGGATTGAAACTTTCGACTTTGTCCGCTGCAAATAAAGTGCGGCAAACTATTTCACCAGCCTTTCGGGGCTGGTATGGATTGAAACCGTATTGTCTTGATATGTCTTGCATTGCCTTGGTGATATTTCACCAGCCTTTCGGGGCTGGTATGGATTGAAACATGGTCTGCTGGCACTGTGCTTACCATAAGCGTAATTTCACCAGCCTTTCGGGGCTGGTATGGATTGAAACATCGACAGTGACAATCAAATCACCATTCGTGGGCGTATTTCACCAGCCTTTCGGGGCTGGTATGGATTGAAACACGAATTTAATCCCGATGGAAAATTGATTGTTAGAATTTCACCAGCCTTTCGGGGCTGGTATGGATTGAAACTAGACCACAAAATTGAAACTAATATTGACATAAAAAGGCATTTCACCAGCCTTTCGGGGCTGGTATGGATTGAAACACTTGCTTTGCAAGTACCACAACGTTACAAGTCACTGATTTCACCAGCCTTTCGGGGCTGGTATGGATTGAAACACCAAGCATAAAGGTGATATTTATGCAGTAATTGATTTCACCAGCCTTTCGGGGCTGGTATGGATTGAAACACAGGGAAAGTGACGGCGCGGTCAGCAGCGTCTAATTTCACCAGCCTTTCGGGGCTGGTATGGATTGAAACCCTCTCGCAAGAGTGACACGCAATGCGCATACCTGATTTCACCAGCCTTTCGGGGCTGGTATGGATTGAAACAAGCAATTTATCAGATACCCGAATGCGAT
>JBDLSS010000061.1:0-8445 GCA_039799345.1 Pseudomonadota bacterium | reverse complement strand
AAGCGAGCCAATGCCAATGAATTTTTATTTTGCAACGAGTCAATAACAAACAGTAAAATTGCCGCATTCGTTCTTTGAACTGGTATTAAGCTCTGGTTACGAAACGTAGTTTCTAATATTTCTTTTTGAGTAAAAAAGTAATCTTGGGAATGGGATTTCCAAACAAACTTATCTAAGAGACTGGCTATATCAAAGAGCTTTAACGTCAATTTAAAAGGTGTATTACTTAGAGTATTCGCAACCGCCATCTGCCAACCCAGCCCAAGAATATTAAAATGGGTGGGATATTTATCAAGGACGGGACGTAATTGCTCCAAGGAAAAGATAGTGAGAAAAGCTTCCAGCTCAGGCATAGAATTTACACGATACAATGCCGCATTCAATTCTTGAGCAAAAGCTTTACAAAAATCTAATTGTACGGTTTCAGGACTGTTTACTAATTCAGGCAGATCTAAATTTAAGCTAAAAGGCTCAACTTTAATTTGTGTAGTAATAGGGGGATATGGTTCATGCAATGTACCAACAACAAACCACTCATTCAAAATGAAAGCTATTATTTTTTCTGCTATTTGCGTGGAACATTGATGGGACTGTTTACAGTGTGGTTCATATTGTAAAGCAGATTCATAACAATAAAATGCATCATAAAACTGCATTAGTTGTTGATGAACTTCTCCCATATCACGGTAAACTGCTGCCAGTTGTTTATTTTCAATAGGCATTGTTTTAGAAAATTGTAGTGCTTGATGGTAACAGGATAAGGCGAGACTGAATTCTTTTTTTATCCCGTATTCTTGAGCTAGTATTAATAATGTACTTAACGAATCTAAATTTGACTCGTGAGTTTTTACTTCTGGCATGTCTAAGGAATTTTTAGATATCATTGAATGAAGTTTTCTTAACTTACATACTTTTAAGATCAAGAAGGCAAACTATATAACAATTTGCCTTCTTGTAAAGAACCCATGAAATTATTTTTATTTAAAAAAATAATTAAGGGACTGTGTATAAAACTAAATTGGTGTTATTGTTGTGCAGCACGTACACCAGACAATTGACTGAAGGAATTACCATCTTTACTAAGCGTCAGAGTCTGAACACCAAGTGTGGAGAATTCCGCATTAACACTTAAACGGAATTTATTACCTGCTAAACCATCCGCAGGTGAAGTCGTCGATGCCGCTGCGTTGGTCTTCGTAAGGATGGCACTCATAGGATACATCTCGCTCTTACCTGCACCTAAAACAAAAGTCCAAGTGTTCGATCCCTTTGCACCGTCGTCATTATAAACATCTACTAACACATTCCCAGAGAGGGCGGTTGGATTAGTAAAACGAACGTAAGTGGGATACCCTAACGGATTGGTAACAAAGTCCACATAAGTAGATGCACCATTTTTCTTGATGTTAGCCAAATTAGCACCAGTGGGCGAGAAGTCAGGTTGATAACCTGACGTTTCTGCGTTTCTAGAAATGGTCGCAGTAATTTGCCCTTCTGTAATGGAGTTAGTACCGTTATAGACTAGACAGACAGCCAAATTACTAACAATATCAGTTGCGGCAACAGCTGTGATAACCAAGCTCACACTCGCACTGCCAGCAGGGGCCGTGGTATAGGTAGGCTGTGCCACAGTAGAACAACTGCCAGCCGCACCCAAATACACTTGACTTGCACCAGCCAAGGCGGCTCCTGCAATTGTTACCGAATAAGGGATGGTAGTAGAAAATGAACTAGGAGTAATATTCCCACCAGCAATAGTAGCGGATGATGCCGAAGTACCCACACTTTGATAACTAACAGTACCTAAATATGCAGTTGTACCAGTCGTACCAGGTGAAGCCCCTGTCAAAAATTTTGTTGAAGAAGAAGCCACATCAATAACAACAGGAGTCGTAACAGGAACGATTGTCGCACTAATACCCTTCACATAAGAAATGAAAGTGCCTGCAACCGCAGTTTTGACATCAGATGCACCATCTCTATATTCAATGGTGGCTGATAGAGTCTTATCATTAGTCCCACTGGCAGTAACTGTGGTAGCACTTAGAATACAATAAGCACTTACTGGTGAAGCACCCATTGATGTATTAGTGGTGGCAGGAGCACCCACAAAAGTCGCATTAGACGCGCCAGCACCCCCAACAGTATTAGTGGTTGGCATAAAATCTGCTGCAGTCACAGCATTCACAGTGTTACAACTTAGAGCTGGTGCAGCAACGAAAGTAGCTCCCCCTAACAAATTTACTTTCACGTTGAGATAAGTACCATTTGTGGGATTTACTGAATATGCAACGGGCACAGGGATGATTGCCACGAGTTGACCAGCTGTAGCAACAATACTATGCGATGTAGGAAGTTCTTTAGCTAATTTGACTGGTGTACGAGTAGTACCATCAAGTGTACTCCCAGTCAGATTAGCTGCTGTTGCTCCAACACCTGGCATAACACCCGCGTAAACAGTCCCACACGACACACCTAATGCGGCAATAATAGCTGTCTTCAAAACCAAATACTGTGTGTTTTTCATAAAATATCTCCATAAAACGGTTAGGAACATAACGCAAATACTTGTGGCATTTAGTATAAGCAATTTTTCACAAAAATCAAACCTTGCTTTTGTCCAAAGTATTTGTTGTCAACCATGATAACACTGTAATAGCTTAGCCTCTCAAGGTAAGAAATCATAGCATCAAAAGGCATTTTTTCATTGACCAGTGGCAAATGATTTTGGTGATTTTACTCGATATTATCAGCAGTTAAAAGTGGCTTATCCAGAATAAAACTGTCTAGTTCAGTTTCCCACTGTAAAGAATCCAATATATCTGAAATTTCTTTCAGTCCTGCATAGTAAGCAGATTGTAACTCTTGAGTTCCTTGTACTAACAACATTACCCGATACCACTCTGTTAATAGATCATGAATTAATTTGCCAAATACCTCTATTCGTATATCAATTTTTTCTTGGTCTTTGATGAGGACATCATGCATTATAAATCGCCAAACTCGATCTAGTTTTTTACTGAAGTCAACCCAATCAAATTGTTTGATGTTATCGAGTTTCATAACTTTATTGAAAGTTACTAGCATGACCTCAATAATTTCTCTACCAGTCCTTGGATAAGAAACCCAGATACCTTCTGACTCACACAAAAAGGCAGCTTCAAAAAGAAGCAAATCCTGTTGTTTTTCAGGATACGGAGATAATTCGATATTTTCAGAATGCCTAGGTTGTGCACCAACAATTTTTGCACCATCTGACAAATTATAAATTTGAGTTTTTCCTTCCAATGTAACCAATACACATTCCATCGTCATCCGAGCAGCATCGTAATAGGATTGAGTATATATACTACCTTGGTTTTCTAGAAAATTAGCTTGAGCCAGCTCAGGTTGGGTGCTTTCAGCTACCACATCATCTTTACCCAACCAATAACCTGCAACGTGTTCTTGAGTTGTGCTACGAAAGGCTAGGTCTAATCCCACAAAGTAGAGTTGAGTTGGTTTTGAAAAGACAGCAACAGAAGTCGCCAAGTTACCTGTTGTTGGATGCGTCCCTGTCAACGCATTATAAAAATATACCGAGTTTGCCTTATTACCTTCATTCACCAATAACACTTTCTTAAAACGAGCTAGTATCTTTGGATCAGCTTTATAATAAGAGATAAAGGGAATATCATAGTCAAAATCTAGTTTAGCCATCAACTCATCATCAATTTCAGTATCCAAGGAACAAAGAAAATCAGGACGAATTTGATGCTGCTTTAGCACTTTAATTGTTGAGTGAGCCGCCAAAATTATAAGTCGATCCTGATGACGTTTTAGCCATGCCAAATCATTTACTAGAGAAGGACCACTTGCGACAACAGCTATACGACTATTGTCCGACAAACTCGGAGATAAGTGATTAATAGGAAGCTTTGCTTTTAAATTACGCATTCCATATAATAAATTACGGCGTTCTCGATCAAATGGTACAATAATCTCATTTAGTGCACGCCAACGTAAATTTAATCTCTGAATAACATCTTCATATTCTGGTGTTGAATACGCTGATAAAATACGCAACCATGCGGTCGAGGTAATTGGAGACTCATCTATTAGACGTGATAGCTGATCTTCTGGCAATTCTACTCCCACATGTAAAATTAATCGCCAGTTTTTTTCAATTGCTTCATAATCCAAAAACCAAGAAGACAAGGCAAAATTATCTAAATTAGGCTCAATTAAGATTAAATCTCGCACACGGGTATTTAATAAGTAATGAATGATATGCAATCCTGAGAACAATCCAACAAAAGCAACTGCACCAGAGAAACGCTTGCCATCTCTAAAACGGGGTAAGCCTAGCACACCTTTTTCAAAACTCCGAGCAACTGAAGGCACTTGTTTGTGCATTTTAGTAATAAAACTATGCGTAATTTCGCCATGTTCAGAACCCCACAATACACGGTGAGTGACCTCCAATTTATCAATCCACCGATCATGATGCCATGATCCTAGTTCACGAATGGTTTGTAATAATTTTCCTTTGGGATGACAGCACTGACCCGTACGCATATCAAGAATATCTAAGAATTCATCATTAACTGCAAGTTGAAAGTGTTTAGTTCCAGCATTAGCTAAAAAATCTGCAACTTCAGGACTTCGTTTGCGAAAAAACCGAATATTTTTATCATGTTGTTCTTGAAGTATTTTAATTTTTCTTTTTTGGTTCTTAGTCCGTAATAATTCGCTAATAATATCAAACATGTTTTTTATGCTCCCTTGCAGGAATTCCTATGACTTTTGTTTTCGCAGAGACATTAGAAAGAACCACAGCCCCTGCCCCAATAATACTTTCACAACCGATTTTAATCCCTTGTATTACACAAGCCCCCGTTCCGATATGCACACCCATCCCTAATTGCACACTACCAGATAACACTGCATTAGGGGCAATATGAGAGTGAGCGGCTATTATACAATCATGATCAAGAATTGCACGTGTATTGACTATTACATTTTCAGCAATTTTGCAGTTCGTTTGCACCACCGCACCCGCTAATATTTGAACGCCCTCACCCAATTCTATAAAAGATGAAATGATTGCACTGGGGTGAATAACCGAAGCAAAATGATAGCCTAATAACTTTTTTTGGAGGAAAATTTTTTGACGTAGATTCGTTGATCCAATTGATCCCAGACCATTTACTAAAAGTATATTTTCGGGAGAATAACGCTCTAATACTTCGTCACCACCCAAAATAGGGAAGTTCAATAATTTTTGTCCCCAAAGTTGAGGGTTGTTCTCTGTAAAACCTAGGATATTATTGTTCTCCATGCTTAGTAAAGTATCTAACAATACTTGTGCATGTCCCCCAGCCCCAATGATGATAATAGGTTTATTATGAAAATATGACATGATTAAATCAATTCATCCGCTTGATAATCATGATCTGCACTTTCCCCCAAGCATTCCCAATAATACAGTGGCGAAATACCCGAAGCAGGTCTTTTTACCGTCAGATTTTCAGGTGTAAAAACTTCCCCTTTTTTAATCTGTTGTGCGGCAACTAAACTTTTACGGGCAACTTCACGATTTTTCCACTCGCAAGCACTAGGTATTTTAACGGCATTGCCCAGTGCTAGCTCAACTTGGCGAATGGCAGTTACCATTTGTTTAAATTCCTTAGGCTCTAATGATGCAGCATGATCAGGACCTGCTAAATTTTTATCTATGGTCAAGTGTTTTTCAATCACACAGGCCTCTTTTGCCACGGCAGCAATAGGCACAGTAATCCCCACAGTATGATCAGAATAGCCCACTGCCAAACCAAAACTATGCCGTAAAGTCTCTAAAACTTGTAAATTGATAGAGTCAAAAGGAGCTGGATATTCTGTCGTGCAATGCAGTAATGTAACTCGCTCTCTTAAAATTTGTTGTCCTTCAGGAGTGCTATAGGCTTGTTGACACTGCTCTAAACTGGGTAAAACTTCTGGATATAAATAACCAAACGCCAAAATTGACAAAGCTATTTCAATATCACCCAACGTACTCATACCTGTGGATAGAATAACAGGCTTGCCCGTTTTTGCCATTGAAAAAAGTAGCGGTGCATTATTAATTTCACCTGAAGCAATTTTTAAGCGAGAGATGTTAAGCTGGTTTACTAAAAACTCAAGACTAAGCAAATCGAAAGGTGTAGATAGAAATTCAATAGCTTGTTGTTGGCAATAACGGTGTAGTTCGTGATGTGCTACCTCACTTAATTCTAGAGTCTTTAACATCTCCAGTTGAGATGAATTATCACCCGTAGTTTGTTGTTGGTATTCAGCCTTATGTGCTCTCGCAGTCACTAAGTTTTCAGCTCGAAAAGTCTGAAATTTTACTGCGTCCGCACCCGCAGAAATTGCGGCATCGACCAACTGTTTTGCAAGTGTCAACGACCCGTTATGATTAACACCTGCCTCTGCTATCACATAAGTATGGTTTTTCATAACATTAAGAAGTTTTTTATTATTTGCAGCCCAACTTCACCACTTTTTTCGGGGTGAAATTGACAACCATAAATATTACCTGAACGTATCACAGCGGGAATAATTTGCCCATTATAGTTAGTATCCGCAAAACGGTGCTGTTGTTTATCAGGCATAGCCATGAAAGAGTGTACAAAATAGCTTGCAGAACCTAAGGTAACACCTGTCAACAAACTATCTTGCCAATCTGGTTGGTGAACAGGCTTTTGCAATAGATTCCAACCAATATGCGGAATCTTATGAGGTACTCCATTTTGTCCTACTTTTGGAATTTCAATTACCTTGCCAGAAATTAAGCCTAAACCTTGATGAAAACCAAATTCTTCACTACTATCCATTAACATTTGCATACCTAAACAAATCCCCAGCAATGGACGCTCTGTTTTCGCAAATAGTTGAATAACATCAACTAGTTTTCTTTGTTGCAAGCTAAACATACCATCTGCAAATGCACCCACACCAGGCAACACCAATCGTGCCGCATCTCTGATTATAGAAGGATCATCTGTTAAAATAACTTCTGCACCACAATAAGTGAACGCACGAGTGACACTTAGCAGATTACCCACACCATAATCAATCACTGTTACTATTGGATTCATGATGAACTGTCCATACGCAAGTGTCTGACAGGAACATTCTCTGCTATGGCAGCTTGCCGAATCATGGGGAAATTGCAACTTTTATAGTGCAATACGCTCGCCATTGCCACCGCATCTGCTGTGCCCTGTTTGATAACATCAAACAAATGCCCCATATTACCCATGCCTCCACTAGCAATCACAGGAATGGAAACACTGGTTGCAACCGCCTTGACTAATTCAATATCGAAACCTGTGCGAGTGCCTTCTTTGTCGATAGATGTCAACAATATTTCACCAGCTCCCAACTTTTCAGCAGTCTTTGCCCATTCCACCACATCTTTACCCGAATGCTCCCGCCCTCCGTCAGTATAGGCTTCCCAATGTTCCTTCCCAATCTGTTTAGCTTGAATTGATAACACCATACATTGAGAGCCAAAGGTACGCGACACTTCAGTAATAAGCTGAGGATGATGAATCGCCGCAGTATTAATCGCGACTTTATCAGCCCCTACCCTCAATAATTGTCGTACATCTTCAACTGAACGAATCCCACCACCCGCCGTGACAGGTATAAATATGTGTTCAACGGTACGGCGTACAATATCGTGCAAATTATTTCGCTGATAAAGACTGGCAACGCTGTCAATGTAAAGTAATTCGTCTGCCCCTGCTTGATAATATTGAGTTGCAAATACCTGAGGATCACCCATGACACGAAGTCCTTCAAGATGAATCCCCTTGATGAGATTAGCCCCTTTAATGTCAAGGCGTGCAATAAGACGAATATTTGACATAACAAACCCAAAAATGAGTAACCTCTGAAATAACAAAAATGTTGCCAATGACTGATTACTGTTTGAGGAGAATTACTCTTCAAAAATAGTATGTCGTAACTTCCAGACTCCACCCTCGCGTTTCCACAAATGTGGGGAACGGAATTGGTCAGCCAATGCCATAAAGTATTCTTTGTCCATGACAGGTTGTTCAAAGACTTTAGAAGCGATAGGAAATTCCTTTTCAGGAATGCTTAAATAGCGGAAAACTTCATCAGCAAAACGTTCTGGAAATTCCCCGTCAAAACGTTTAACTAACGCTAGCCCTTCGTCACGGTTAATATCCAGTGAGCGGATTTCTTGTGCAGCATCGTACGTTGCTCGCCCAATCCCAAATTTAATATAGGTTGTATAGTAATGGAAATCATCGATACGATCATCAATACTATTGTACTTACTGTAAGTACCTGGTGTTCTCTCAGGAGATGCTTGAAATCCACCATGTTCCACTGCATAGTAATAACAACTTTGAGGATGCCATTTCAAATAGTGACCTAAGTAGTGAACCTCTA
>JBDLSS010000060.1:0-4547 GCA_039799345.1 Pseudomonadota bacterium | reverse complement strand
CCAAACCCGTACCTGAAAGAGTGACGATGCCATGAGACGTATGATTGCTGTCTTTGCCTTATTATTTCCATGTATCAGCTTTGCCAGTAGCGGTACAGTGCCTTTAACACCAGCGAATAACGATTTAAGAGATCGCGCTTCGTTGCAAGCAGGGGCGAAAACATTTGTCAATTACTGCATGGGCTGTCATTCTGCGGAATATTCTCGCTATCAACGTGTGGCTGATGATTTAGGAATTCCTGAAGAAGTCCTGAAAAAGAACCTGATGTTTGCAGGCGATAAAGTCGGCGAAACTATGGGTATTGCGATGTCGAAGAAAGACGGGAAAAAATGGTTTGGAGTAATCCCACCTGATTTAACCGTGATTGCCCGTTCTCGTGGCGTAGACTGGTTATATACCTACTTAACGGGTTTCTACTTAGACAGTTCACGCCCTTGGGGTGTGAATAACCTCGTGTTCAAAGACGTGGGGATGCCGCATGTATTATGGGAACAACAAGGCTGGCAAAAACCTGTCTTTGAAAAAGTGACCGATGCAGAAGGGCATAGCCATGAAGTGTTGAAAGGGGTTGCTTTGGTTGATGAAAAAGATGCGAAAAAAGCCGCTGATTATCGTCAAACCGTGCGCAATCTGGTCAACTTCTTAGAATATGTAGGCGAACCCGCTAAGACGGTTAGACAAGATTTAGGTTGGAAAGTGATTCTGTTCCTCGCTATCTTCTTTGTGTTTGCCTACGCATTGAAGAAAGAATATTGGGCTGATATTCCTCACTAAGCCTTGTACGTTTGAATCCCACAGGAAGCTTACTTTCTGTGGGATTTTTATTTTTCACTTCCCGCTGTTTTCAATTTCCCTAATTTCAAGCTTGCAGGAGCAACCCGCATGACTTCTACCCGCCCTTATATGTTACGGGCAATCTATGAATGGATTGTCGATAATAATTGCACGCCTTACTTACTCGTGGACGCAACGGCGGAACACGTCATCGTGCCGCGTGAATTCGTTGAAGATGGCAAAATCGTGCTGAATATTGCCCCCGCTGCGGTGCAAAATTTGATGTTGGGAAATGAAGATATTCAATTCAGTGCGCGCTTTTCTGGGAAACCGTTTCCAGTTTATGTGCCTATCAAAGCGGCGATTGCGGTGTATTCGCGAGAAAATGGGAAGGGAATGTTCTTTCAACCAGAAGAGGGCGATGATGTTGATGATTCCAACACGCCACCGCCCCCACCTGACAAACCAACTACACCTAATAAACCTTCACGCCCGAGCTTTTTGAAAGTCGTGAAGTAAAAACTCATTCTAAACCACACTGAATTTGTCCACGAATTTCACCAGCGGGCTTTTCAGCGGTGTGCACGTTAAAATATAAGTCTCCTTTTAGTAATCCCGCAAACTGGGCGGCTGTCAATACTTGCGTTGCGGGAACTGCCCTTAGCTCAACCACTCGATTAATAATAATGTCATCTCCCTTTTGATAAAAATGGGTTTCACTGCTTAACTAGCGGGTCATCTTCAATAAAGTTTATGTGTAATCGGATTCACAATGAAAGCTCCCTGCGTAAGCAGCAACGCCAGAAAGTCTTTGTGCTCCACTCGAAGCCGTCATGGCAGAGAGAATCTCGAAACCATGTATCAACATGAACAGCAACGTATAAACCTCCTTGTGTCAAAGAGCTATTACTGAGTATCGGACACGACTCAGTAATTATCTAGGGTATTTTAAAATTTTTCGTGCATTACCCTATATTCACCTGAGTTCGGGATAAGAAATCTTTGTAGTAGTAGTAGGGTGGAATAGCGTAGCGTATTCCACCATGAAGCGTGATACATGTCTCGTTCCAACGCTCCAGCGTTGGAATGACTACCTCGTCGCTCCAGCGGCGAGGATTTTACAGGCTTCTACCGTACCATCAGGGTCTTATCGATTTAACTGCGTCATACCTAGAGTTATCACGTTTCTTGGTGGAATACGCTACGCTATTCCACCCTACAACTGCTAAATTTTCTACTCTTCCTTATCCCGAACTCAGGTTATATTAATAAGTAATATCAATCAGTTATTTACATATAACAATAACGCTCTAAGTAATACTCTTTTATTCTTTTAAGTTCTATTCATGGCTTGGTTAAAATGAGCGGGAATCACCCGTGGCGTTCCACAATTGTAGGGAAGTAATCCATGTTAGAAACCCCAGAAAGAGATTATTTAAGGCAGTTAGTCGGCAAATTAGACCCGCAACGTCAATTATGGCTTGCAGGCTATGTGCAAGGCTTAGTCGATGCAAACAATGGTTTGAGCACGGGCGTTAGCGCGGGCAAACAAGTCAAAAATTTAAGTATTTATTTTGCCACGGAAACCGGCAACAGCAAGAAAGTTGCCCAAGGTTTAGAAAAAGCCGCGAAAAATGCAGGCTTCAAAACTAAACTCCAAGCCTTTAATCGCGCGCAACCACAAAAATTCAAAGAAGAAGGCACACTGATTTTTGTGACTTCCACCCAAGGCGAAGGCGAATATCCTGATGCTGCAAAACCCTTGGTTGAAAAACTCAACACACTGCCCGCGCAAGCTTTAAGTGGCTTACATTATGCGGTGATTGGTTTAGGCGATTCTGCGTATAGTCAATTTTGTGGCGCGGCGTTAAAGCTGGATGCCTTATTAACCGAAAAAGGCGCGACAGCATTACTCGCCACCGTGACCTTAAATGTGGATTATGCACAACATCTCGACGGCGTATACAGCCAAGTTTTAGCCAAAGCCGCCCAAGACCAAACCGCCGCTTCTGAAGCAGGTTATTCGCGTTTGTCGCCGGTGAAAGGCGTGATTAAAGACATTGTGAATTTAAATGATGTGGGTTCAGACCGCGAAACCTATCATATTGAAATTGGTTTTGACGCTGACATCAGCTATCAACCCGGCGACGCTTTGGGCGTGATTTTGCCGCCACAAGCCGATGGTTCAACGCCCGTGCCGCGTTTATATTCGATTGCTTCTGCGCTGAGTGCCGCTCCTGATGAAGTGCATTTGACCGTGGCGCGGGCAACTTATCAACAAGAAGATGGCAGCGTTGGTTATGGTTTGTGCTCCAATTATCTGGCGCAATTGCAAGCTGATGATGAAATTCAATTTTTTATTCACCGCAATGATAATTTCCGCTTGCCAGAAGACGACAGTGCAGAAGTGATTATGCTCGGTGCAGGCACAGGGGTTGCGCCATTCCGTGCGTTTATTCAAGAACGTGCTGCCCGCGATGCTTCGGGTAAAAATCGCTTAATTTTTGGCAATCCGCACGCGCATTACGATTTCTTGTATCAAGCTGAATGGCAAAATTATTTAGACAGCGGCATTTTAAGTGAAATTCATCTGGCTTTTTCACGCGACCAAGCTGAAAAAATTTATGTACAACATAAAGTTGCCGCTTTAGGTGCGGATTTAATCCATGCTTTGGACAATGGCGCGTATTTCTATGTCTGTGGCGCAAAACAACCGATGAGCCATGACGTGGAACAGAGTTTAATTGCATTATTAGTGCAGCATAAAGGCTTATCCGCCGAAGCGGCGAGCGATTATCTGAACGACCTCAGCGATGCAGGACGTTATCTAAAAGATGTTTATTAATCAGCCTTTACCTTGCCGCAGCGTTTGAGGATAACACATGAGCACTGACACTAAGCTTTCCGTTGCTGAAGCCCAGAAATTAGCAAGCCGTGGTTTACGCGGCACTTTAGGCGTGAGCTTAACCGACCCTTTGACAGGACAGGTTGCGGAAGCCGATCAATTTATTATTAAGTTTCACGGGATTTATCAACAAGATAACCGTGACCGCCGCGACGAGCGCGAGCATAAGAAATTAGAACGCGATTATTCTTTCATGATTCGCTTGCGGATTCCGGGTGGCGATGTGAGCGCGGAACAATGGCAAGGAATTCATCGCGTTGCCAAGCAATACACCACGGGCGTGGTTAAAATTACTACCCGCCAAACCGTGCAATTTCATGGGATTATTAAAGCCAAATTAAAACCCACGGTGAAAGATTTCTACGCCTTGGGCTTGGATTCTATTGCGGCTTGTGGCGACGTGAACCGTAATGTGATGGCTGGTGTACATCCTTCTTTAAGTCCATTTCATAAAGAAGTACATGATTTTGCAGACAAGATTTCTACCCATTTATTGCCAAAAACCCAAGCGTTTAGCGAAGTGTGGTTAGACGGGGAAAAATTGGTGGGAGATACGCCCGAGCCTGATCCTTTGTATCAAGATCGTTATTTGCCGCGTAAATTTAAAGTCGCCATTGCGATTCCTCCGCACAATGAAGTGGATGTGTTTGCCAATGATATTGGCTTGATTGCGATTCAAGAAAACGGCAAATTCATTGGGTTTAACGTGTTAGTCGGCGGCGGTTTAAGCACCACCCACGGCAACAGTTCGACTTATCCACGTTTGGGTTCATTGTTAGGATTTGTGCCCACGGAAAAAACTTTGGACACGGTTTGGCAAATTGCCGCCGTGCAACGCGATTTCGGAAATCGTGAAGAACGCCGTTT
>JBDLSS010000059.1:0-11480 GCA_039799345.1 Pseudomonadota bacterium | reverse complement strand
CGATGCTATTCGCCTCATTGCTGTTAGTGAAACGCCCGCGAAAGGTAAATCCATCTTTATCATTTGCCGAAACTAATTTAGCTTTATCACCCGTATGACGCAGTTTTGCAGGATGGTTGCTGGCAATGGGCTGCACTAGTCCTGTCACAAAACAGAGCTGATCCTGTTCAATATTATTTTTTGCATCAAAAGCAATCCAACTTTGATGCAGTGATTCATCTGTCCATGTATCAGAGCGTGGCTCATTTTCTAATTCAACGCTCCAGCAAACTAAAGCATTCCCTTGATCTAACATTCCTTTTTCTTTGGGTAACACTTTAAATAATAAAGGTAGTGGATTTTCGGCAGTGACTTCACCTATCCATGTGGTCAGTAATTGTTTTGAGTCATCTACATATACAATTTTTGCCGCGATTAAATCGGAAATTACCTTGCCTTTCTTAATGTAACGATGAATTGCCTGTGCTTTAGGATGGGTAAATTCAGATTCACACCATGCAGATAATTGTGCTTCATAACTTGTGAAATAAGACTCTTTCCTACCACCGTGTGACGAATAATCTGCCGCAACATATTGCAGTTTATCGGCAAGTGGATGTGCAGCCTCACCTGCGGTACGCCCCGCAGAACTTTCTGTGGCAGGTAAAATAACTTGGGTTTTCTCAAGCACAGAGGCACGTTTAAAGTTTCCCTCGCCATCAATCACAATATTAATATGTGCGTTTTGTAAGGTGTGACTAATCGGTAGTAATTTTCCTTCGCCTTCTGCTAATTCCCAAGTCAGTGCCTGTTGATAAGTTTCATACAACCGCGCCATCCAACTCATAATTGAGCCTCCTCAGTATCTACCGCCAGCAGATTTTCACCCAGATTAAAACTTTTAGGTTTCATCTTACGAACCACGCGGCGCACAGTGCAATGTTCTGGACGTGGGAATGTTAGAATGCCCTGTTTCATGGTTGCCTGCCAAAAACGACTACTGAGTTCATTTTTTCCTGTTTCATCAGGATAGTCAAAACCATGAAACATCAAGCCAAATCCCAATTCAGCAATGTCATCGTATGCACCATCACCTTCCCCAAACTTACAGGGTTCAACATAGGCTTGACAATCGCGCGTCCCCAGAAAAATATCTTGTCGCCCGCCTTTTTCTAAAGATTTCTTTGCGATGACGTGATGTTTTCCCCCAATTCTATCGTGAGCTAACTCTGGGCGATGTTCATTCCATTCAAAATGCGCTTCTACTTGATATTCAACCTCATGCAAAAACGTATAAATTGCCAGACTGTTGCCGCCACCCCACACTAAGGGTTTAGTACCTTTGGTTTGTGTCCGTAAGGGTTTCATAACTCGGACTTTATCCACATACCACGTAAACGTCGGTTTCCAATAAATGGATTTCAGCACGCCTTTAATCGCTTCATAAGTCGGCAAATGGTAAGAAAATTTTTCCCCACCCAATTTAGTAATTGGATCGGTAAACAGGGCGTAACGTCCCCACAATTTAAAACTAATACTGTTGTTTTTCATGCCTTGCCTTCCTCCTGAAATTAAGTTAGACCACAGCTTCAGTACTCAAACCAAACGCTTCGTCATAATATTTTTCATCTAAGTAATAAATGCCGTCCCCTGCTCGCAACTCGTGCACCGCCTCCAATTCACATAGTTTTTTCCAAACATTTGGAAACACATTCACACTATATCCTTGCGCTTTTTTTAGCAAGTCTGCGTAGGCTTTTGCTTCAAAATTTTCCGCAACCGCTCGGAGTTGTGTCACCAATAATTTACCCTGACCATGTGGAATAATCACCGCTTGAGTGGGTGCGTCAATGGCTTTAAACAGCCTTCCTGCCGTCATAAAAGACTGTTGCAATAGGGGTACTTTATCCCTATCCCATGCTTTATAGCCGACATTATTATGATTATCGCTCAACAAATTGAGCAAATTATCATCACGCCCCAGTTGTTTTGCCGTCAGTGGATAAAGCATTTGTCCTGCACGCTCGAAAAAATAATAATTGAAATAGCGGGTTATTGTCTCAGGATTTAAAAGCTCGCCCCCTTCATCTAAAATACGGCGCATTTTTTCCTGTCCGATTTTAATATCTGGAAGCATTTCAAGAGATTCTGCAACAGGATTCACAAGATGCACCTCACCCATAGCCTGCCGTCCATGACGATTACAACGCCCTGCGGCTTGGGCGACTGAATCTAAGCCTGCCAAAAAACGAATCACGCTTGCAAAATCAATATCAACTCCAGCTTCTATGAGTTGTGTACTAATACAGAGCACAGATTTTTTCTGATCAAGGCGTTCTCGAATTTGTGTGAGCAATTGTTTACGGTGTGCAGGATATTGATTAGTGCTGAGATGAAAGATAACGCTGCTGTCTACAGAGATTGCACATAATTTGTATAATTGTCGCGCCCATTCTTTGGTATTGACAATAATCAGGCAACTGCCCTTGTGCATCAATTCAGAAAGTGCAAGTTCAACAATTTCATCAGATTGCCAACCGCCTGTTTTACATTTATTGTGAATTTCAACTCGTTTTAAATCAGCAAATAGTTGGCGTGTGTCCTGAACCAGTTCATTGCCTTCAGGAATATTAAGCTGTCCTTTTTCGGGAGCTTTCAGACGATTGAGCAAAGGTTGAGTTGCCGTGCATAAAACAGCCGTTGTTTGAGTATAAGTTGTCAAAAAATTCAGGGCATTACAAAATAAGTGCACGCAATTAATCGGCAAGGTTTGGATTTCATCAAAAATTAATACAGTATTTGCGAGTTGATGGAAACGTCTGACCCCGCGCGTGCCATCATTAAATAATGTTTCCAGAAATTGCACCATCGTGGTTAAGACAATCGGCGCATCCCAATTTTCCGTTACCAGCTTAGTGCGCCAAGTTTGGGTTTCAGGTTCTAAACTGGCGTGATGTTCTAAAACCCACGGTTTATCATCGCCCTCACATTCAAGAACTTCGCGAATTGCGGCTGCATTTTGTTCGATAATTGAGGTGTAGGGAATGATATAAATAATGCGCTCAAGTTTATGGGTGGCTGCATGATGCAGCGCGTAACGCAAACTGGCGTAGGTTTTACCGCCCCCTGTGGGCACAGTTAAAGTGTAAATCCCCTGTTTTTCGGTTGCGCGGTGTTTACAGTGATCCGAAATCTCACGACGAATCGGATCAATTGGATCACGTATGGGAAAATCGGCTAACTGCATTTCCAGTCGATCAATCGCAATTTTCCAATCGACGTGTTGATTTTCCAAACGTATTTTTTTGCGGGCAGGATATTCAAACTCTGCGCTATTTAATCTGTCCGCATCAACCAGACAGCTAAATAAAAAACGACTTAGAAAACCTAAATTGAAGGCAATAATTTTGGGATTTGTTAAATCTTCTAGTATTTTCCTGATGCTAGCAAATAATTCCATAACGAGTTCTTTACTCGCAAGTTGCTGTGCTTTGGTCATAATGATAGCATCCGCCTGTTGCAGACATTCTGCGCGATGAGTTTTTGCATCTTCTTTATTCATGCGTGTCCAAAAAATATTGTTGCCCTTTTCATCCAAGCAATCTATCAACCCACTGTGATGTGAGGCGATACACAAGGCAAGCATCTGTCCGCAAAGTTCCCCTTGTCCCGCAGCCCCATATTTTCTGAGAGCTTCCCAAACATATTGTGCGCCTGCGCTGGAATGGTCAATTTTTCCCTTTAACTGCTTGGCATCGACATAATCATCGGCATCGGGATCAATTTTTCCTGTGGCAGATTGGATATAGTTTTGAAATGCAGAGCTATATTTACCAAAATCATGCAGTAAACCAAGCAATTCACCTGCTTTAGGTACATTAATTTTCTGGGTTAATTCTCTAGCAAGTTCGGACACTTCAGTCAAATGTGTGGCTAAGATTTGTTCAGCCTGATCAAATTTTCTGTGGTGTGCAATAAACATATTCATTCCTCAAGGAAAAGCGGATAACGGTGCTGCACAAAAATTTCTATCGAAGGATGCGGCGGCACATTTATGGGTCTATGGTTCAAATAATGTGCTGGATGAGTTTTTAGAAGATCAGTTTCGGGAAGAGTCGCGCGACGGGCTGGTAGATAATCCAAAAAAAGTAGTGACGTATAACGTCTTAAAAAATAATTGGCTTATCGTTTCAGAATTTATTACAGGACGGTTTTTTTATCAAAAAAGGGTGTTGAATTCTGGGATATTCAAAAGTTTTTATTTTGAGTATCCTGAAAACTAAAAAGCGTGTTGTAAGCCGTTGATTAAGGGCTTGGTGGCTTTGTTTAAAGGCTGGAACAGTGTAGAGCTGCTCGGTTTTGAAAACCTAGGGCGATCAATTAAGTTTTAACTGCGCCCCACCCCCTAAAGAGGGCTAAACCTTAAAACCAGGTAGCTCTCAAAATTAATATTTATCACAGGTGTGTTCATACACCGCAATTTCAAGCTTATAACAAAGACGTTCTACCTTGGCGTAGAGTTTTTCTATAGCAGGCACATCTTCAGGTTTATGAACGACAAGTTCTGCAAATTCGGCACTGGCTTTTAATAAACTAAATGCCACGCTGTTTAACTCAGGCTGTCCCTTCCCGCCACGCAATTTCTTGGCGAGTGCCACAATTTGCGTGACTTCAGCTTTCCACGGTTGTTCTAAAACTGTGATTTTCTCAGTAACTTCTTTTGAAACAACAGGTTGATGTAAATCATAAATGATTCTATCCTGTTGTTTTGCGCTCATGTAATCTCTTTTCAGCTCATTTTTAATACCGTTTCCAAAGAAAATATTTCCGCCACGAAAAAGACCATCTGAAATAATTTGGTCTTTAAAGGGCAACAAGACGGCTTCAACCATGAGGGGCAAGTAAGAGCTTGGAAAAAACGCTGTTAAGGGTTCATTCAAACCCAGCACCGCGTATACCGCTTTATTTTTTGTCTCACTGGTTTGAACAAAAATGGAGTGTTTTTTCAAATGCCGTTCTACGAAAAACTTACCTTTAACCGCCAGTTTCCATGATTGCAGAATTTCAACTTCTTCTGGAGAAAGCGTGTCCTGATTTTCTTGAATAAAGCCGTCAATATAGGGCGTTGGATCGCTAAATAAAATATCCCGCAGTTCAATAAACAGGGCGTAATTCGCTTCATCGTCACCGACGCGCTCGTCGTATTCTTCGGGTGATTTTAGGATGCCTTGTTTTAGACCCGTGTAAATGTGCAGTTTAACCATGAGATTCATCACTGCGTTAAAATCGTCGGGGTTTAATTCCATGTGTGTAATTCCTTTGATTTAAGAGCTGTTAGGTTTTGAAAGTATGGAGGTTCTTAATCGTCAAATTTATTTAAGCGTTTTTAACAAGTTTTTCAAAAAAGTTATCATCTATAAATTCTTAAAAAACAATTGGTTTATCTTG
Source organism: Pseudomonadota bacterium (assembly GCA_039799345.1). Classification (GTDB taxonomy): domain Bacteria; phylum Pseudomonadota; class Gammaproteobacteria; order Beggiatoales; family Beggiatoaceae; genus JAQTYU01. The sequence goes on along the minus strand of JBDLSS010000059.1, from coordinate 6,053 downwards.
TCTGGATTTATTGCAGGACGGATTTTTTACCAAAAAACGTTGCTGAATTCTGGGCAATTCAAAAGTTTTTATTTTGAATATCCTGAAAGTCAGAAAGCGCGTTATGAGCCGTTGATTAAGGGCTTGGTGGCTTCGTTTAAAGGCTAGGACAGAAGTGTAGACCTGCTAGGTTTTGAAAACTTTGTGGGTCCACAATTGGTGTTTCAAGACTATTACTCTTATTAACTGCCTCCTTTTAAAGCATTCACTTGTTTTTTTATATCTTTCCACCAATCAGTTTGTTGTTTGAGCTGAGTTTCTACACATTGTGCAAATTGTTGCTGATGTGTTTTACTACTCCAGTTTGGTGCTTGTTTTAAGTGCATTTGTAAAAACTTATAGAATTCTCCCCCCTTGTTAGTATCATACTTTCCATCGTTGAAGTGTTTTTTAAATTCTCGCGTCATATTAAGAAAAACTTTTTCTTCAGGCGAAAGTAACTCATCTTGCCGCTTTTTTTCTAACGCTTCCTTTTCGTCGTTCAGTTTGTTTTGAGCATTTTCATCAGGCTCAAAATATCCATAGCCCACGGCTGTTTTTGCACCTGCCCCGATAGTTTTCAAAGCTTCTGTTAAAGCGGTCATCGCGTTTTCTGCTTCTTTGGCATCGGCTGCGTTGCGAGGCATAATTACAAAGAGAAAACTTGCATCTTTAACAGCGAGGAAAGGCACAGGAACGGGATTGTGCCAATCTGCGGGAATTTTTTCAGATTGATTTAACTCTTCAATTTCATTGCCTTGTTCATACCATTTCCCATAATGCGGAGTCATCACGTCGGGAATTAAAGTCACAGGCTTAATAGGAATTGCATCAAAAAATATCAGTTTTCCTGCTTTTTCTTGTGTTCCAAACCATTCATCAATTTTATCTTGAGATTCATCTGCCCAATCACGTTGCCACGCTTTTAACAAGCCTTTAATACTGCTCGCAGGTAAATAAGGCACGCCTAAGGTGGGATGCCAAATTAGTCCATTTTCTACAGGGTGCGGTAAACCTAAACCTGTTGCAAAATGCCAAGTGGTTTCAAAAATTTGTGTTTGGGCGTGTCCAAGAGCGTCAGCTAATGCTAATAAACGTTTTAGTTGTTGTTTTAGTTGGTCTTCATTACCACATTGTCCTAAATCTGAAACAGTTTTTATCCATTTTGATTTAGCCGTGTCTTCAATTTTCCAGTTTCCTTCCTTTTTTCCAGAGTATGTGTATTCGTCAAAAAACTTATCAAAATATAAGCCGCGATGACTGTTTTCATTTACAAATACTCGTTCATCTTTCTTATATTGTTCATGAATTTCTCGAACTTCTTTATACAAAGGAATTTGCATTTCTAAAATCTCCTAGTTAGAAATTAACCCGCTGGTAAATATCATTTAATTGCAAGGTTACATTTAAGGTTTGCAGGGAAAATTGCTCATTTTTTGCGTCAATTTCTTGCATTAACCAATGTTTTGCTTGTTGTTTTACGAAATGGGTTAAACGTGGGGCATATTGGTCAACCAATAAATATTCTTGAAAACTGGGTAGCGTACGATACGCGTCAAATTTTTTGCCTTTATCGTAATCTTCAGTCGATTTTGATAAAACTTCAATAATGAGCAAAGGATTGGTTATGGTGTCTTCCCGTTCTTCATGGAAAATAGTCGGGGTTTGAATCACGACAATATCAGGATAGGTAATGCTATCTGTTTCAAGCATATAGACTTTCATATCATTTACGAACAATTCAAACGTATTGCTTTGTTGTAAAGCGAGATACAAGAGACCGTGCAAATTACTTGTAATTCTATTGTGATTAATTGACGCGCCTACCATATCGAAAACCTCTCCTTGATAATATTCATTGCGGCTTTCGAGTTGTTCTTCTAAAGCGAAATATTCAGCAAGCGTATAGTGCTTAGGAAGGTTCAGGGCTACTGACATCTGTTTTCTCCTCATCCATAAACGCATTGGCAAATTGCTTGACCCATTGCAAAAAGACTAGGGCTTCGGCTTGGGCGGCAAGGTAAGTGTGCATATCGCTTTCAGTAATGCCTGTTAGCAAATCTTTTCCTTTAAAAATTTCCTGTTTCAACCACTCAGAAAGCAAAGTGTATAGTTCTTTGTGCGTTCCACCTTTGCTGTAATAAAAAGCCGCAGTTTGCCCTAGCCCATTCGCTTTAATCATAAAAGGCATGGAGGCAGCGTAGCTTTTGTATTCTTTTTGTTTGACGCTTTTGATTGCTTTTGTAATCTCATCTAAAGCAAATTTAGCGCGTTTTTGTTGCATGGTTTGGGGCATGTATTTTTCTCTTTATCTTAGATGAGAAAACCATTAGAACTTTAACAGCCCCTTAATTGTAGAGGGAAGTGTTGAAAAGTCTTCTTCTATCAAAGTAATCCTGTAATTTTTCGCTCTATCTTTAGCAGTCTGTGAAAGTGGTTGTAATGACAACAGGATATTTTCACCAAATAATCCACCCACTTTTTTGCTGAGCAAGTCCAGTTTATTCAAAACATCTTGTTCTTTGCTGTCGCCATATTTATCAAATCTCAGTGTTTTACATTCTATGACGAGTAATTTATTACAGTGTGTAATTAATAAATCAAACTCATTAGGTGTACTGCCAAAAGTGACTCCTATACCGCATTTCACTTCACAGGAAGATGTTTGTAGGGCTATCAAATAAACATACTCTTCTAACCACAATCCATTCAAATACTTAGCAGAATCTACATCACAAAACTCTATCTTTTTAGGATCAGACTGTGTCCACTTAATAACTTTATGTTTAGCTAATAAAATTAGTGCTTTTTGTCCAAATCCTATCTGTTCAGATGAAAAGTTCTGTGACATCTGAGAGTTATTGATTGCAGAATAGGTAAGAGCATTAATTACCTTAAAAAAGCCTTGCAATTTTTTAGAGTTAGCACCTAACCACTGAGTGATAACTTCCCGTTGTGTCACTTTTTGTAACCAATGTGGGTCATCAGATAATACAGAGCTAACTTTGAATCCCTGAGCATCTAAATAATGTTTAATAGTTAAATCGTTTTCCATGGGGATACTTTCATCTGGATAATCAAGGTATTCAATCCGCTTATTTTCTGTATCTGTATAAGAATAGTAAAATGTTTTGTTTTCCAGTTCTTGATTAAACTGTTTTCTAAAGCATTGATAAAACCCCAAAGACAACAATTTCGTTCCACCCGTCAAATTGAAAACAAATTCTGTTTTTCTGTCATACCGAGTTTTTATCTCTTCTGCAATTCCTTGAGCACGTTCCAGTAACGCATTAAATAAAACACCATCAGTTACGGGATGCTCAATAACTTGAACCCCAAGTTCTTCTAAATTTTTAGACAGTAAGCCGCTTTTACCCTTCATAAAATCAGTGACAACAAGATGTGCAGCACCAAACCCAGAATATCTGTTCTTTTCAATATAGACTGGAATCAAGTTTTGTAAGGTTTGTGCAGACACTATGCAAATAAAAATTTTCATAAAAGTTTCCTCTCTAGTTAATCTGATTGACTACTCACCCAAAATCCCAATCACCACCCGCAATAAATCTTCCACATCAGCAGGCACACGAAACAAATTCACATCTTGAACAATCATTTTTGTTTGACGATTTAACACACCAAATCGCCAAATATCACCCGTAGAAACAGCCCCATACAATAAAACAGTATCCTGTTCTAGCCATTTATCCAATGCAATTAATTCTACCGCCAATTGTAAAAAGCCTTGTTCAATATCCGCTTTTTTAGCTTCAATGACCAACAAATGTTGCTGTTGCTGTAACAAATAATCTAAATAACCTTTTAAATGCTCACTAACGGACAAAGGGTATTCGATTTTTACCTTACTGTGCGTATAGTGAATAATCTCACTAATGACAGGTGCAATTAAAAATTCTCGCCGAGCTATTTCACTGTTCATAGACGCATACAGCAGATTTTCATTCAAGCGTAGGATCAAATCCTCCAAACGATCAAGAACGACAGTGCTCTGTGGCAATAAATAAGACTGTTTATCAAAATCATAACCGAAAAAAGCAACAATATCTTCTACCTCATTATTTAACTTGAAGTAGTCAGAAAAACTGTAAGAAACATCACCAGAGAGTTGAAACGCATTATTCTTCATAATAACATCACTTTACACCACCCCATTCCCAGAGTTTCGTTTCCACCTAATTGCAAATAACGACGCGTTTTAAACAATTCATTAAAAGATGCTTGAATCTGATCTGCACTAACACCCTGTGCTTTACGTTCTCTCTGCGCCACTACGCCCACATACAGCAAAGTATCAGGTGGAAGTGTTTCTTCATACCACAAACCACCGTCTTGCACTGTTTTTGAGCTATCATCTTTCATCTTGATATGTGCATTCACAGGCGTTGCATACCGTGACAATTGGCTAAATATATCATCATTGACAATCACCAACTGATTTTTTAACGCATTTTCAGCATCATCTCTACCCATCAGCTTAACAATAAATTCAATGATCGAACTTAAATCATGTTCTTCTACATCAAAACGAAATTCTTCTAAAAATAGAATACCGCCATTATTAGAGATTGCATGTTCATTGGTTATCTTATTTTGTAACTTGTCATCTATCGTGAATTGAGCATCCAAACCTAAACGAGCACAATCTGCAAGCAAACGCTTTAAAATGGCTGGACACGTCACCCATTTAAAATGACTGGTCAAAGAACGCACAGGCAACAATAACAAACGTGCATCCGTAATGAGTAAAGCTCCCGCGTATTCAGAACCTTTACCCTCGCTGCCTTCATCGCCGAACAAGGTTTTAATCTTGCCTTTTTCATTATCTGTTTTGAAAGTCTCAACAGCCAAAGTCCGTAAAGCCCCTTTCACCGCAGAGCCAAATACGCAAGGATAGCCTGTGTGGGCTTCACGTTGGATTGGTAAATCAACCACATCAATGGCTTGACCAACGCCCGCATGTAAAGAAGTTTCAGTTAATAATCCCATTAACAGCGTGTTATTTTGTGTCGTCTCGCTCATGTTATTTCCACACTCCTACCGCAATTTCACCATATCCAAGAAAGGTTTTTTGACCAATTTTAATGCCTTGCAATTTATTGATAGCATCTTTCACGGAATCATTGAGTACGCGACAAAAATAAGCACTGCCCGCAGGAATCAAGCTTCTCACCGCACGCGCTTTCTTATTTTTCAAATCCCAGCCGCCTTCACGAATAGGTTTACCTATCACTGCACTGATAATTTCTAGTTCAATCTCAGCAATTTTACCTATCCACGTTGTAATTCCATTTTCATTTGGTTTTCCTTTAAAACCTTCAATCCGCTTATAACTTCGACCGTCACCACATTCAGAACGTTGTGGAGTCCAAGATTGATTAAAATCGGCAGGCGTGAGCAAAATAATCACAATACCTACAACATCTTTTGTATTCTCAGTGGGTAAAATTGTAAACTTCTCAAAACTTGGTTGTTGATTGATTTTAACTGAAGCCATCCGACCCTCGCCCCCAAAACGGGTTTGAATCAAAGTGTCCAGAGGAATAGGCGTTACACCTCCTGCCAAATCACAAGATTGAACTAATGCCCCAATTTTTAAATCTTCGCTTAAACGTACATGTTTTGTTTGAAATAATGCACCTTCTTCAACCACGCGAGTCTCTTGGTTTCTAGCAATTCCTGTATGTGATTCTTGTACAAATAGCCTATTTTTAGGCTTATCCGAAGATTCTTCTGTCTCTTTAGGAATCAAATCACTGGTGCATGGAATCTTTCCCATTAAAACTTTTTCCATCCCTGAATATGTCAACCAGCAATTTTCCAGTGGTTTTGCGCCACGCTCTGTTAATTTAGGTAAAACAATTTTTCCCTCATCACATTCAACACAATCTTTTTCATCAATGGTTAATTGAATAATTTGTTTTTCTTTTTTCAACAAAAAATTAGGAACAGGATATAAACGCTTATCATTATAAATCAGATAACTTCCTGTTATTTCTATTTTTCCAAGATTATCT